>CAIXAQ010000330.1 GCA_903917425.1 uncultured Bacteroidales bacterium | reverse complement strand
TAGGAATGTTTGGCTTAATTTATACCAAACTTTCATGGCAGGGAAACTCATCCTTTAACATTGCAGCAAAAAGTGCCCACGAGGCTAAAATGGCTGATGTACTTACTAACTGGCGGCTAGTTCCGCAATGGGGTCTTTTCCTGATGATCGTTCCCATTATTGCCTACACCATTTTTCATCACGACAACTATAAAGTAATTGCCGACAGCATAAACACTATGCTTGCCGGTTTTGCCCCGGCTGACCAAAGTCAGTTGCGGATACCCATGGTATTAAACTACCTGTTACCGGTTGGGCTTAAAGGTGCCTTTGCTGCTATTATGCTAGCCGCTGCCATAACCTGTCACAATACCTATATGCATTCGTGGGGAAGTATTCTCATACAGGATGTGGTGATGCCTATCCGTAAAAAACCTTTCGAGCCGAAAGAACACCTGAAAAACCTGAAACTTTCGATACTTGGAGTTGGAATCACCATTTTTATCTTGAGCATTGTGTTTCAGCAAACGGAAAAGGTGTTCCTGTTTCTGAACATTTCGGGAGCTATTTTTGTGGGTGGTTCGGGTGCAGCTATAATCGGCGGGCTCTATTGGAAAAAAGGCACAACTCCTGCAGCCTGGGCAGCCATGATAACAGGTGCACTAACAGCTGGTATCAATATCCTTCTGAAACAATACATTCCCGGTTATCCGATAAACGGACAATGGGGATGGTTTATGGCCATGGTACTGGCTTCGGCGGTATATTTTGTAGTATCGCTGCTCACATCCGGAAAAGCATTCAACCTTGATAAACTTCTACACCGTGGCGAATTTGCTGTGAAAGATGATAAAATCATAGGCAGCGATGAAGTGGTGAAAGGCTGGAAAGTGCTGGCCCCCACCAAAGAATTCACCCTGGGCGACAAAACAATATATTGGTTTACTACAGGTTGGACAGCAGCATGGGTTGTTGTTTTTGTAATCGGGACTTTGTTCTATTTCTTTGTCCGGCCTTTTACAAATGATCAGTGGTTGACTTTCTGGCAGATTTACACCTATCTTTTCCTGGGTGCATCCATTATCGTTACCATTTGGTTTACCATCGGCGGTTTGAAAAATCTTTTCGAGATGATACATGCTTTGAAACATAATATCAGGGATCATAATGATGATGGATTTGTTGAGAGAAAAAATGAAAAATCGTAATTGGGGATTGGTAATTGGTGATTAGTAAATCGTGAATGGTAATCCGTTAATCGTTAAGCGGTATTGAAAAATGGTTAATCTGAAATCCGCAATCATCAATCCGAAATCCGCAATCGTAAATCGTAAATCGTAAATCATAAATTTTAATTATGCAACGTCACCCGATAAATCCAATTCTGACCAGGGTTCACATCCCCCCGATCCCACCCGAATTAGTGGATGTTACCAGTGTTTTTAATCCTGGTGCAATAAAAGATGGCAGTACTTACAGGCTGATGCTCAGGGTACAAAGCAGGTCGCGGGAAACCTTCCTGGTAATGGCGGAAAGTGCTGATGGTGTGATATTTAAAGCCGAAAACAGGATTGTCTATTTTAAAGGAATCGAAAAAATAGAGGAAAAAATATTTCATATTTACGATGCCCGCATTACCCGGCTCGACGAACGTTTTTACATCATGTTTGCGATGGATATGCAGAACGATTGCCAGTTGGGATTGGGGGTGACCGACGATTTTAAATCCTTTGAGTTTCTTGGAATAACTTCCGACGAAGATATCCGCAACGGAGTGCTTTTTCCTGAAAAGATCAACGGCAAGTATTATCGGATGGACAGGCCGAACAAAGCCAGGCACAGCGATGGACCTACCTCGGGAAGCACAATCTGGCTCAGCGAATCGGGTAATCTTCTGGATTGGAAACCAACAGCACCGCTCATTCATGGCCGGTTTCATTACTGGGATGAGTTTATTGGATCAGGTCCGCCCCCGGTAAAAACGCGTAAAGGTTGGTTACACATTTATCATGGCGTTGCAAGCCATTTTGGAAGCTCAAACATATACCAGGCTGGCGTTATATTACTTGATTTGAATGACCCGTCTAAAGTTTTAGGTCGTTGCCGGTATAACATATTGGAGCCTAGAGAAATATGGGAACTCACCGGGCAGGTTCCCAATGTTACCTTCCCTAGCGGTATGATTGTTGAAGAATATGATAATGAAGGCTTCGCGATTGAAAGCAGTGAAGTTAAAGTTTATTATGGAGCAGCTGATACATCAGTCGGACTTGCCATCACTACCATAGCCGAATTATTGAGCGCTGCCTTGGAAGGCCCGATTCCTGATTAACAGGCAATTCCCGGAAAAGTCTCGATTTTGACAATAAAACTCAAATTCATTTAAACAAAAGAAGCTATCCGGATCTAACAACCTGGATATTAGAAATGGTTCTGCAGCTAATTTAATAGGTAAAAATAGTTTGTCGGAAGCCAGTAGTCAGGAGTCGGAAGCAATCTTAAAAAAATAATCTTCCTTTACAAATATTTGATTTTATGACAATTTACTTTATTTGACCAGGTTTTTATCAAAAGAAGGAAATGTAGTTATCAAAGACACTTCCGTCTTCTGACCTTTAATAGGAAATATCGCTATCAAAGACACTTCCGTCTTCTGACTTCGGTCTTCTGGCCTATAAAAAGTTAAATCCAATTCAATTCGAAGTAGTACCAAAAAAACACAGTAACTACTTTTTCTTCTCAATAATATCGAAGAATTTCTTCTGGTACGTATCGCCTATCGGGATGCGCTGATCAGCAATTTTAATATGTTTCCGCTCAATTGATTCAATTTTACCGATCGCCACAAAATAAGACCTGTGAACCCTGCAGAACTGGTGTTCCGGCAGCACCTCTTCAATCCCGCTGGCATTCATCAGGGTCATAATGCGCTTCTTTGGAGTAACAATCCGCCAATAATCGCCCATTCCTTCCACATATAAAACTTCTGAAGCCGTGACTTTTTCAATATGAGTTTCCGTTTTCACGAAAAAATAATCTTTCGCGGCCGTGTCGGGCGTATATGTTACTGCCTGCTTCTCCGCCGGAACGACAGCTTCATTCTGCATACGGTCGTAAACTTTATTCAAAGCCTTTAAGAAACGTTCAAAGGATATGGGTTTCAGCAGGTAATCCGTCACATCCAGGTCAAATCCCTGCAAGGCATAGTTGTCGTACGCTGTAGTCAGGATCACGTAAGGTTTCACCTTCAACGCGTTGAGCAACTGTATACCGGTGAGCTCCTCCATCTGTATGTCAAGCAGGATAAGGTCAATCCGGTTGTTGCGGAGGTATTCCATTGTATCGATGGCATTATCGAATGCCTGCATCAGGTTCAGGAAAGGAACTTTTGCACAGTAATCCTGGATGATTTCGAGAGCGAGTGGCTCATCGTCAACAGCTATACAATTGATTTTCATATCAGTTCTTTATTTCAAGGTTTATTCTGAATGTTTCTTCATCCTGGCGTATTGCCAACTTATGTTTACCGGGATAAATAAGTTCAAGTCTTCTCCTGATCATATCCAGGCCGATCCCGCCTGTAGGATCGGCATCGGCTGACACGGTCTTTTTAAGGTAATTGATGACTTCAAAATTAATCTTTCCGTTTAAAGTTGATAAGTGCAGAAAGATTCCCGGCCTGTTTTTTTTGCTTCCATGCTTAAACGC
>CAIXAQ010000329.1 GCA_903917425.1 uncultured Bacteroidales bacterium | reverse complement strand
ATGATCGGGCGCGGCCTGCTTTCGGATCCGTTTTTGCCTGCAATAATCAAAGGGTTGCCGCTTCCAACGGACAGGCAAATTCACATCAGGCGGTTTATCGATGCTCTGTATCTCGCTTACCGGAAAGATAAGCACGATAGCCTGGCGGTATTAGGCAATTTAAAGGAATACTGGCATTACCTGGCTGAATCTTTTAACGATCCCCACCAGGTTTTTAAAAAACTAAAAAAGGTGAATACATTTGATGAGTATGAGGAAGCGGTTTCGCATGTTTTCAGGGAATACCGGTGGGAAGGATCAGAGAAAGCTATAAATCGAGACGATCGGCGATTCTACCAGGTTTAAAGCAAAAAAAACCGCCATTAAGGCAGGGTTTGTAATTCTATTTTCGCATTTTATATAATTCAGTTCGCCTTGTCACCCCTCACCTTATCACCCCTTGTAAAGTCGACTTTTGCTTTGTGATTTTTTTTTGACTTACTATTGCTTTCCATAACCAAACCGGCCTTCCAAAATGCCTGTGATTGACAAATCTTCATCCAGATCAGGCCAATGAATCCCAGTGCCATTGCATATAATTTCAATGTTATTCCGCTGTAAATCAGAAGCCAAATTTAATTTATAATTTAAGCTAACAGGAAACCGTACTTCCTTTTGATCCGACAATAGTATGCAAATCATACCATTATCATGCCATGCCTTTTCAGCAACAAACATCAGTTCAGCTACCATGTATTTCATGCCACTTATTGTTAATTATTTCTAAATGAGATGTAATAAGTTGCTCAGCAATCTTCAGGTCATTTACTTTCATCCCTTGAGAAAAATCGAGTTCAATCGGATCAATCCAGTATTTTGCAAAGCCACCTGCTTTTCGGACATGCACATGTATCGGTTCTGCTCCTTCGTTGGCATAAAAAAAGAAAACAAATCCCAACTCCCTAAATATTTCCGGCATATCTCCTCATTTGTTGTAACAAAGATACAATAATTAACCCAGGGTTGGCTGAAAATATATGCCAATAAATCGGATTTCATAAACAAAAAACCCCGCCATTAAGGCAGGGCTTGTATTTCTATTTTTGCATTTTCTATAATTCATTTCACCCTGTCACCCCTCGCCCTGCCACTCCTCGCCTTTTCACCCCTCACCCTGTCACCCCTCGTATAATCACCTTTCACTTTGTCGCACTGCCCTTACTTCGGATCGTACGCCCATTTCAGATAAGTAGCTCCCCAGGTAAATCCACCGCCAAATGCAGCTAAAATGATATTATCGCCTTTACGAAGCCTTGATTCCCATTCCCACAGGCAGAGAGGAATAGTTGCAGATGTCGTATTACCATATCTTTCGATATTGATCATGACTTTTTCTTTCTCGAGACCCATGCGGTTGGCTACTGCATCAATGATGCGCATATTGGCCTGGTGAGGCACCAGCCAGGCTAATTCTTCGGGTTTCAGGTTGTGCTTTTCCATAATCTCAACCGAAATATCAGCCATTTTGGAAACCGCCCATTTAAATACGGTTTTCCCGTCCTGGTAAATATAATGTTCCTTATTATCAACAGTTTCGTGGGTTGCCGGGTATTGCGATCCGCCTGCTTTCATGTAAAGATGATGACGCCCGGTGCCGTTGGTCCTGAAGATAGAATCAACCATTCCGATATCTTCTGTTGTAGGCTCAAGCATTACGGCTGCTGCTGCATCTCCGAAAAGAGGACAAACAGCCCGATCCGAATAATCGGTAATTGCCGACATCTTATCAGCACCAACTACAATTACTTTTTTATGCGTTCCTGATTCAACAAACTTTTGACCAACGGTAAGTGCATACAGGAAACTGGAGCAGGCAGCATTCATATCGAAGCTGAAAGCATTGGTAATCCCGCATTTATCGCTGATAATATTGGCTGTAGCCGGAAACAACATGTCCGGTGTAACCGTGGCACAGATTACCATGTCAACATCCTCGGGATTGGTATTTGTTTTTGCCAGGAGCAGTTTCACAGCTTCGGATCCCATGTCGGATGAAGCAAGGCCTTCGCCTTTTAAAATATGGCGTTCACGTATACCTATCCTGGTCATTATCCATTCGTCGGTAGTATCAACCATGTGGCTTAATTCCTCGTTGTTGAGTATATATTCGGGGGCATACCCGGAAACACCGGTAATAGCGGCTTTTAGTTTTGTCATAAAATTTCAGTTTTCCTATTGTTAATAGATAGTCTGGTAAACAAGGGTGATGGTTTCCTGATTTAGAATTTTACCCTGACTCAGCTATCTGAGGAGTATTATTCAACTATATAACCTCCGTTGAGGTTTAAAAGAGCATGCTTGATTTTCGAGGCGATTTTGGCTTTGTATACATTACGGCCCAGCAAAACCATATTTTTTATAGCGATGTCGTTCGAAATGCCATGCCCCATGATTACGGCGCCATTAACCCCCAGAATGGGAGTGCCGCCATAAATTTCATAATTCAGCCTGTTTACATAATCGTCCTTCAGGTTACGCTTCTCCAGGATATTATAAAATGATTCAACAAGTTTAAGGATAATATTTCCTGTAAATCCGTCGCATACAATTACATCTGCTTTATTGCGGAGAAGATCGCGCCCCTCGATGTTGCCGATAAAGTTGAAGTCTTTCGAGTCCTTCATCAGGTGGTAAGCCGCCTGGGTAGTCAGGTTGCCTTTTTCCTCTTCGTGCCCGATATTGAGCAGTGCAACCCTGGGATTGCTTAAATGATATACATTTTGCGCATATATAGAACCGATAAGGCCCAACTGGTAGAATACATCCGGCTTGGCATCGGGGTTAGTGCCTACGTCAACAAGCAGGCTGCATCCGCCATCTTCCTGGGGGACAATGGCAGAAGTACAGGGCCGGGCTATTCCCTGTATGGTATTGACACTAAAAATCGAACCTACCAGCATAGCACCACTGTTTCCGGCGCTGGCAAAAGAATCGATTTTTTTATGCTTCAGCATTCCAAAACCTACACTTATACTCGATTCAGGCTTGCGGGCCAAAGCTTTGGTCGGATGCTCGCCCATTTCGATTACATCGGGGGCGTCAACAATATCAAATAGGGAAACATCGCATCCCCGCTCGGACAATAACGAACGGATTACGGTTTCCTGACCAATCAAAACGATTTTGTCATCGCGGGTAAGCTCTTTCTGCGCCAGGATGGCACCATCAATAGCAGCCACCGGCGCAAAATCGCCACCCATAACATCTAACCCGATTCTCATTTAAAGAATCTTAAATTAAACATGATTTGCCATAGCATGGCAAAATTAAGCTGTTGTATTTTTCTCAATAGCGAGACGGCCTTTGTAATAACCACAATCGGGGCAAACCCTGTGATAAAGTACCGAAGTGCCGCAATTTGAGCAAAGTATGAAGGTAGGGACTTCAAGTTTATAATGGGTTCTGCGTTTGGCTGTTCTGGTTTTCGAGAACCTGTGTTTTGGATTTGGCATTGTTTTGTTTTTTTAGTATTAATTCAAACTATTTGTTAATCAGTTATTTAGTTTTTTGAGTTCTTCCCACCTGGAGTCAGTAGTTCCGGTAGGCGTAAGCTTTTGGAGTAGTTGCAGCATATCGGGGTCGCAGGTACTGTTTCCGTGCTCATCGTCGGGATGAAGCAAACGTACCGGCAAAGCCAGGTGTATGAATTCGTAAATATAAGGCGACAGATCAAACTTGTGTTCTGTATCCGGTATTACAATAACGTCATCACTTTCTTCCAGGTATTCAGCCCCTAACTTTACAATAAGTTTCTGGCTGTCTGACAATGAAAAATAGAATTCATTCGTACAACGATCGCAGGTTACAAGTACTTTTCCCGTAAGACTGATGTTGAAAATCATCATCCGTTCCATTTTTTCGAGGCTGACTTCCACATGCACATCGCCGCGATGAACCTGCGAAAACTCAAAATGTTCAAAGAACGAATCGTTGATATCAAACTCAAACTGATGACTTCCAAGCTCAAGCGCAACGAACTGAATATGATACTCTTTGAGTCGGTTCACCGTTATCAGTATTAAATTGAGGGGCGCAAAATTACAAAATCCTATTTAAAATAACAAACGCTTTGTTTAACAAGTGATTATTCTTTTTTGAATGCCTCGAAATGAGGGAGGCCTTTCCTTATTTTTTCACCACAATAGGCACATAGGTCACATAGAGGTGAGGGGTGACGGGGCGAAGGGTGACAAGGCGAGAGGTTAGGGGCGGGCTGGTGAGGAGCGGCAAGGTGAATGTCTGCAGCTGAACTTCACTTTTCACTATTCGTTTTTCACTAAAAAACCTTCCCCTTTAGCGCAGGAAAGGCTTTTTTGTTATTCGCTGTAATCTATTCCTTGAACGATGGCTGCTGACTGGTAGAAAGAATAAGTCGAAGAAGACTAATTACTCTCCGGTTTTGCCAGAGTTTCACTCTTTATCTTGTATGCATATATGCTGTAATATGCAGCTGCAAAAATAATTAAGATCAAAGTTCCATCGCCTAAAGGGGCTTCACTTGGTGCCTGGTTGTTCTCTGTGCCTTTTTCTGCCGGTGGTGGTGGTGGCGGTTGTGCCATACTGCTTTGAGTTATCACCGTAAAACATAAAAGTAAGGTTGCTAACACGAATAATTTGACTGTATTTTTCATTTTCCTGAAATTTTAAATTTTTGACTTCCTGTTTTAGTACCCGGAAACAAACCTGCCAGGCTTGTTTCCGGATTGCAATATTACTGCTGTTTTACAAAAACTTTGGCTGTGTAAGTGCTTTCGGCAGTAACAACCTTTACCAGGTAGTACCCTGTGGAGGCGTCGAGGTTTATTTTAGTGAGGTCGCCGCTAAGGTTTTGAAGTGCCATAACCTGACCAAGTGTATTATACACATATACTTCGCCTTTAACCGTACCCGTTTTTGTAATGGCCACATATACCGTATTATTGCTTGAATACACGCTGAACGGCTGTGGGTTTGCCGTTTCGTTTATACCGAAAACATTGCCAAAATGAAGCACAAAGCGCGAAGCATCGTCGGTTTTGCTTGCCGTAAACGTATAAACAGGGTTTTCGGAGAGGTTTTGTGTTTTCACCAGCTTATTGTCGAGCAAATATACCTGGGCGTTGGGCAGTTGATTTAAATTGGCGTCTAAAGTATATTGGCCATCAACTCCGGCTTTGAATGATACAGGAATAACCGTTTCATTGGTTAATGTTTCCAGGAAACTAATACTGTATTCCGTACCCGATTTAGGGGTGGAAAGGGATGGAGCAGTAGGAACAAAACTGTACCATTTGGCTGCGCCTCCTAAGGAAGAGTTGTGCCCTAGCTCAAACAAAATTTCGTCGGAACCTTTATTCTCAGGAGCAATTACCTTTAAACGGAAACCTTCGTTGCCGCCCGATTTTAACCAGGTTTGTGAACTATGTACACGCACTGCATTAGTCATTGATAAATCACCTGCCGCTGCCGTTTGCACAAAGAAGCCCTGCATAGGCGCAATGTAGCGGTTGACTCCATTTGTGCCCACATCACCGGAATTTTCGTCGTTGTAAACTCCATACTGGCTAACACCGTCGTTCCAGATATAATAGTTATGGCTGGTACCCGAAACTGCAAGCTTTGACTTATCCCAACCTGTAACGCTTTTCCAGTCGATTGACGAAGGATAAGGGTTACCGGCCAGGTTAGTTTTAGCATATGTACCCGTACCTGAAATGGTCATCGGGAAATTAACTGTACCAGTGTTGAGCATTCCTGTAAATATTTTGGTTGGGTTAGCAGCCTGGTACTGGACAAGATACCCTTTGCCCACAACAAAATTTGTACTTCCATTGGCATCATTCCAGGTTGGGAGAATGGTTGTATTCTTAAAATTAACCCATTTACCTATATTTACACCTGCTAGACCTTGTTCGTACCAGGTAAAAAAGTCGTATTCGGTTGCTGGTGAAACTGTAAAATCCGGAGATATTGCCTGTGCCGCAACGGGCGAAGAAAGAAAATGCCATGCGCTGGCTGCGCCGGGGATGTATCGTTCGACAATGACATTGGTTCCGCTCATTCCTGAAATGGTTCCGTTATCGAGAAGTGAAGCGGTTCCACTGGAATTCGATTTCAATGTAAGTGTGCATCCTGTTAGGTCAATCTTTGCATTACTAACGTTCAGCTGTTTGCCGGAAATAAGTGTCATGTTAAAGGTAGTTGTGGCTGCTACCCCATTTCTTAATGCAGCGGATGAAGCGCTTGTGTAAGTGAGTGTGACATTCTGATTGAATGTTAAATTAGTTATAGGATTTGTAGTTGTGAATTTGGCAATCCGTGATGCAATAAAAGAACCATTCCCACTTAACTGGCATGAAGTTCCTTCAATGTCAAAACCAATAACATCAGCTGCTCCACCAATAGTACCTTCATTCAGAATATCACCATATACATAAACAAAACAGGAGCCCGTGATTGAATTAGCGTAAAGCGTGGCTCCGGATTCTATGATAAGGTTTTTAGCGGTACCCAGATTATAGCTTAGGGGAACAATAACAGTATGGCCGGTTTGAATAGTAACATCTCTTGTTGGACTTACAGGGTAATCAAATGCATTAATCCATTTTGTGCCTGTATAAGCCTCCCAGGTAGCGTTGGTATTCCAATTGCCAGAGATTTTTGATCGATATGCTGTTACTGTACTTACAATCTCAATGTTTCCAGAGGTTGCATTTGTTAAAGATCCTGATGAAGCATTAAGAGTATAGATATCAGCAGCGTCTAGTTGTAAATCGTTGAAAGTGGCTGTACCAGCAACAGCTGCTTTAACTGTTGTTCCGGTAAGATTGCCCGAGCCCGAAGCTTTTACCACCGTGATGTTATATACATAATTAGCATCAACTGAATTATCTGTACGACGGGCTTCAACGGTGAATGCGTTAAGGTTTGTTGCAATCAATCCAGTTGTAGGCAGATTAACAAAAGCCAAATGATCAGCTGCACCCAAAACAGTAAAAGTGCTACTTGTTCCCGCTGTTAATACATCACCTCCAGTGCGAGTTGCAGCAATACTGACACCGGATTCGGCATTATTATAGGTAACTCCTGTTACTGTTGCTGTGCTAAAACCTGCTAATACTGTTCCAGTCAAAGTCCCTCCAATTGTACCTGTTCCAGTCGCCAGACTCAATGTAAAATCAGTATTAGAAACAACATTTGCAGGAATACTGCTTCCATCCTGCGATTGGACTATGACATTGAAAGGTATTCCTACTGAAGGTGATGTTCCGCCGTTAATAGAGGTTATTGCAAGTTTAGTCGGGCCACCGGCACTGGCAGAAGTAGCGTTAAGTACAATATTATCTAATCTATTATTTCCTGTTGCATTTGTTGCTCCTGTGAACGTAATACGCAAATAAACAGCAGTTGCTTGATCAAGGGAATTAATGCTACTCAGATCAAGCGACTTGGTTACAAAAGTAGTAGTAAGAGGCGTGATTGTTCCAAAAGTGGTATAAGTACTATTGTCTGTACTCCACGCCCATGTTTGTGTTTGAAATCCTGTAGCAGTATTTCTGGTGGCATATGTCAGTATCGGATCTTGAAATCCTGTCATTGAGAGTTTAATCACCATACATTTCCCATTTGCAGAAAGTCCAGTTCCTCCAATCGGGCAATAAGAAAATCCAGCCAGAGGAGTTCCTCTTGGGTCGTTTAAAGTTGAACCTGCAAATGCTGAGAGTTCGTTACCTACAGTTGCAGTAATCCATGTGGATGATCCGTTAGTTCCATCAGCATAAATAGTTGCAGTACCTGATTGGGTTCCTAAATTAGCTGCAACACTGCTTGGTGTATTGGGCGCAGCAGGCGTGGCATCAAAAGTCCAAGCCGCTAATTGAGTTTGACCCCATCCCAATCCCGGTATCATCAATAAAACAATAAAAGCAACCAATGCAAGGCTGCATGTAAAGTGTATTTTATTTTTCATGGTATTTAGTATTAATTGTTACCGTGATTTTGGTTTATTTCGTTTAAATGGTGAGAGGAAAAGCAGCACCTGTGTAAGAGGTTAAAATGTTACAAGCTTATTGTTCATCGGCATAATTTCCTGTTTTCTGCTTTTCTTTGATTCAATATTCCTGTTTCAAAGGTTGGTCACCGATCAATGCTTGTTGGGCGATAGCCGGGATGAGTAGTAGTGTGAATGCAGAAATGAGGTAATGGAGTTAATGTGTACATTGAGTATAAAATGTTGAACATTAGCCCGGGCAAGCCTTGGTAATGTGTCGATTATAGAGCATTATGAGTTGTGGCAGGGTCGTTTAGTGTTGTAGTGAAGGGCAAGCAGGAAGTAACATAGTTGTGTTTGGAAATAACCAGCGTTCAAAGATAGTAAAATGTTTAAAAAACAAGATAATTGTTGCTGAATTTAACAAGGCCAACGCTGGATGAAGTTTTAAAATCCACCTTGATAATAAAAATACATCGAGATATTAAAAGTGTTTTTTGTGGTTTTTGTTTTTCCGCTGGTTGTTAACAATTTTGGCCTAAATATTTGTAAGTCTGTTAATTAATACTTATATGTTGATAGTGTTTATGTCAAAAAATCATTAAAACTTTGTAGGGCTGATTCATCCAACATCATGACCAGAACTAAACTTTATGACTTATTTTCATACATGCCTGATCCTAGGCTTAACAGGAACAAGAAACTTAGCCTAACCGACATTCTGGTATTAAGCGTCCTAGCTGTTCTGTGTGGGGCGGAATCATGTAATGCCAAACAGTTGTTCGGCACAACTAAAATTGAATTTTTAAAGCAGATACTTTCTCTGCCAAATGGTATTCCTTCGCACGATGCGATCAACAGGGCTTTTTCACTACTCAAACCCGATAAGTTTGAGTCCATTTTTATAAGTTGGGTCGATACACTCAGGTATAAAACTTTAACTCAATGAAGTTATAGCTACAGAAGGGAAAACGCTTCGTAGTTCAAAAGATAGTTTTCATGGAAAATCTCCGATATATATCGTAAGTGCCTGGTATAATGGCAATCAGCTTGTTCCTGGCCAATGTAAAGTTGAGAATAAATCGAATGAAACCACAGCCTGATTCGGAAAGTGAAACAGTCGTAAAAGGGCATGGAAGAATTGAAACCAGAAACTTCAAGGTTTACGATCAAATTTAACTCCTTGAAGATCTGGAAAAGTGGAAAAGTCTCAAATCTGTGGTTCAAGTCTCAAAGAGAAATACGCGAAAAGAAAACAAGTGAAATCCGGTTGTACATCTGTTGTTTACTTGATGATGCAGAGGCTTTTAACAAATTCATATGATGACACTGGGGTATGGGAAATAAGCTAGCCTATTATTTGTCATGGTTTAGTCGGATCTACCGGAAACAGTTAAGTCAATGACAATAGTTGGTAATAAATAACCAGTTACTTGCATTATTCTTTCGTTAACTCTTAGTTTGCTATAGGATCAAGGGCTTATGATGTATTGAATTATTGATTCATAAGTAACTTTTGGTTGAAAATGCCATTATCAGTATAAATAGACAACAGGTAAATACCAGCAACGAGGCTTGTAAGCTTAACCTCCTGGTTACCTGTAGCTTCCAGATTTTGCTTCCATATCAGTTGCCCGGTTGCATTGTACAATAAAATACTACCTTTCAGATGGTCAGCCTTTCTGATATACAGCGTTTTGCCATAGGTGTGCGCATGTACAGTATTGCATGTGCTTTGTTCTATTCCCAGCGTGGTTTCGAAGCTGAGCTCAAAACGGCTGGCATCGTCACCATCGGAAGCCGTAAAGGTGTAGATGGGAATTTCGTCGAGGTTGGTGATTATACCCGTTTTAAGATCCGTGAGATATATGGTTTTCACTTCGCCGATGCTATTATCTGCCAGTTCAAGGCTGAAATTACTTCCGGAGTTTTTCGCAAAACCCATCCGGATTACCCTGCTATTGCTGACAAATGGTAAAGTATTTGTTGATAATTGCTCGTTTCCTGTCGTTGAATAAAAAACGGGTGCAAATCCTGCCAGGAAGTGTGAGTCGTATTCCTGGTCGAAGCCTTCGGTCGCTTTTGCATTTACCATGATATTGCATTCCTGCGAAAGATAATTATCCAGATCAGTGGCAACAAGTTTGATGCGGTTTTTACCACTTTTATACCAGACGTTCGCTGATTGTTCACGGGCAGCAGTAGGAATGGTCATCGAGCCCGAACCGGAGGTTTCGACCATAAAACCATTCATGGCCGGGATAATGCCATCGTCGGCCGAAATATCCACATAGGATGACGATGATTCCTGCCAGATTTTGGCAGTTGCTGTAATATTCGTAAATGCCCAATTCCCTTTGTTCATATTAAGTGCAGATGGGAAAGGATTTCCCAGCAGGTGCCAACCTGAATTTGCACCGCTTGAGCAGGTAAGACCACTTACCTGGATATCGGAGGCGTTGAGAGAGCCGGTAAACTGTTTGGTAGCATTTGATGCATATCCTACCATGTATCCTGTGCCTGGCACAAATGAAATAATATTGTTTGCCCCCGTTTTCTGGTTTAGCCAGGTGTTGGCCGGTTCGCTCCATTTATAAAAGTCGTAGTTGCTTGCAGTGGCATCAGTAAAATCAGGCGCAACTGCCTGAGCTGCCACCGGCGATGAGAGTAAATGCCAGCCATGGAATGCATCCGTCCAGCCATTAACAGCGCGCTTTACTGTTGCGACTATGCCGGGAGTGCTTTCAATTAGTGAACCACCGCTTTCGACTACCAGGCCTGCTGATGTGCTAAGGTTTGTTAATGTGCCGGTCACTTCTAAAGCTCCGGTGGAGCCAATAGTAAGAAGTCCGCTTATTTTAACAAGCAGGTTGCGGGCAGAAACAGAAGTTGAGATTACAGGCTTGGTAGTTACATCTGGAATAATGACATTAATACCGGCAACCGGAAAATCCATATCCCAGTTTGCAGAGGTAGCCCAATCAGCACCTGAAATGCCTTTCCATGCTGATCCGAACTCACCCAGGTTTTTAGCATAATCGGTACTCATGATTACCCATTCCGAAGTGGTTGCATCAGTGCCAAAAGAACCTGATGGTGTGGTATTACCCTGGGTGATACTTAGTTTTCGCAACAGGGTTTTATTAACTGAGCCGGTGGTAATGCCGGCAACAGTCCAGCTTGTTCCAGGATCAATTCCTTTGGTGCCGAAAATATCAGTGAGTTGCCCGTTATAGAGAACTTCAAGTACATCGTTGCCATTAAAATTTGCCACTGAGCCAGGGCTATTGCCAGAGGTTATAATTTCTTCAATTGCTGAACTGTTGTATATTACGTAAGCAGAATTTGGTAAAAGAATGCCGGAGCCGGTAAAGGTATTTGTAGCTGCAATGCCACCATTAGCGTATAAGTAAATCGTCAACTTTGTCAAATCCAGTGTTGAGCTCTCTCCATTATATATTTCAATTGCCTTGTTATCGCTTGTTCCTTCAATATATTCCGAAATAAATATTTTGCCTGATCCCGAAGTTGCAGAGGTGGATGCAGATGACTGTGGAGAGGAATCCGTTTTATAATTGATATCGCTTCCCCAATTTGTGTATGGATAAATTTCAATGTAGTACGGAGTACTTCCGATCAGATTTGTAAAATGGGCAACCTGGCTTCCCTGGCTTACTATTTTAACCAGCGTCCCCGTGGTTTCGGCTACGCCATCAACGGGTGCTGCAATATTTGTGTAAGCAGTAAGAGCAGCTTTTATCACATATCCGGTGGGCGGAGTTATGCCGGTGGCATCAGTCCATGTTACATCAATGGCGCTGTTAGTGGGAATTACAGTTGTTGCTCCCATAGCTGAAGCAGGATTGGTAGGTTCGGGGAGTACAGGCTGGGTACCCCAAACCGCATTAACATATTCCGGGTGGTCAATAAAAGGATTGCGGTTGTGCTGGTAGGTGGTATAAATTTCGTTATTGCGATCGATTTCTTTCTGACTAACCGGGTCCAACGCGTTCCAGTCGAGGAGCATCTGCAGATACCACGGCTCGAAACAGGGATACGAAGTCCCATCGAGCACTACATCTCCTTCGGTGGTAAGTGATTCCCACGATGCAACCCGGCTTTCGTAGCGTGTAACCATGTAAAAATAATTACGAGCAACATCTCCTTTATAACCGTCAAGTGGCTCAAAAACAATACCGGAATACCCTGAACGGGAACTGGGCCCGAGTTTTGATCCGTTCAGCGAGGTCCAGTTAGCTACTGCCACTTCTCCATAAGGGTTGTTGCTTCTCATGGAGTTTACCTTGCTGTCGGTTGGATAAAGATGAAAAAGGTCGGTGTACATGGTGTCGGCAGCAGCAGTGCCTCCACCCCACCAACTTTTCGGGAAAGTGTGCTCCCTGTTATAGCAACCGTTTTCGTGACCTGGTGTATCTAAGCATTGGTTTGTTCCGAAAGTGTAAACATAAGGTGGAGTGCCGTTGGGGATATCGCTGTAGATATCCCAAACTGTTCCATTCAGTTTATCGTCGGTGGTATAATAGGCATCCCACAAATTGTCGTAGGTTAAATGGGTGTGTCCCCGGATGATCCTATGGAGTGTAGTTTTTAGCGTAGCTCCAGTCTTACCGACTGCATTGTCGTAATACCCGGTAGGAGGCTGTGAAGCAGCAAGAAAAGGCAGCATTATGAGGAATAGCACTACAGGCTTGAGTTGCATTTTGTCAGGAGTGTTAGAATCACATAAGTATTATATCATCGTTTTTCTTTGAAAAGCTCTTTTCCAAACATATAACGATAATAAAAAAAGATCGGGAAAGCCACCTGTAATTTTCGACTAATGGTTGGACGAGGGTACTCCCTATTATAGGATAACAAAAGTACAAAAAAGTAATAGTATCCACCTGATATTGATACGAATTGAGTAAATATTTTACACATCCGGAGGCCAATTATCCGGGAATGATCGCTTGTAATCGGTGAATCATGCGTAAAAGGTTATGCGGCGAAGCTCCATTTCCAAGAAATCACAAGCTAAAACCTGCAGCCAGGTAATCTTCGTGCGAATTAATGTTCGCCAGGATTGATGGGTCGGATGTTTCGACATTTATTGTTTTATACCGTTTGAGAAACTGATCAATCCGTATTTCAGGATCATTTTGTAAAAGAATATCCTTTGCAACATCCGGGCTCAAAAGCACCGGGTGGCCGGTCCTGTTTTGAAAAGAAGGAATAATTACATCTGCCTTTTCTTTATGAATAATCAATTCTTCTAAAAGTTTTCCGGTTGTAAACGGGTTGTCAATATTCTGAAAAAAGCAATAATTT
>CAIXAQ010000328.1 GCA_903917425.1 uncultured Bacteroidales bacterium | reverse complement strand
TTGTTGACCTTCTTTATAAAGTCCTGTATAGACTGAACCGGGCAAACTTTATCATCCTTCCCATTTATAGCAATAAAAGGTGCTGAGAGATTTTCACCGGGCTCAAAAATCCAGGTTGTCCCTCCTGGCTTTACCAGGTGTTGTTTTAACTGGTTGGTTGTACAAAGAGGCTTGGAGGTTGAAATATCAGCACAAAATCCCATTGCAACAGCACCCTTAAACGTATTGGTCGGAGCTTGTGCCAAAATGCCATACACCAGGGCTGCTCCTGATGAATAGCCTAACAGGATTGGTTTCAGATAACTTTTAAATTTATACTTTTTCTGCAGATACAGGCTCAATTCTTCAAAGTCGCCGGCAGGATAACAGCATTTTTCATGCTGTATCATTTTATCGGACAAATAGTGACTTATATTAATACCGACAACCATGGCTCCCTGGTCCACTAAATTCATTCCCATGTTTATCGTACCATGGTTCCAGCCACCGTCGCCTGAAACAAACAAAACCATGGCATCGGGCGCTGCAATTGGTTTATAAATATATACTTTCCCGAAACTGCCATACTTTAACGAATCTACATTTGCAGCTTTGATGACCTCAGCAGAAAAGATGACAAGTACTATAAGAACAAATAGATTTTTCATAATCATCTAACTTTTGACTTAATTTGATTAGTTCCCCTCATAACCTTGAACGCGATTACAGTCAGGTAAACATAGGAATTTACAAGAAAAATCCGTTGCCATACTCCACAGTACTTATACAAAAAGCTACCAGCGAAATACTCCAGCCTGAAGGAAAATAAGAAAATCGAGATAAGCCCGAGTGCAAATACTATTCCTGAGAAACGAAAAAACAAAGGGTAGGAAAAAGCAGTAAATATTGTCCTCATTACCAGGGGTAAAAGAAGCAAGGCTGTTACACCTATCCCTCCTAAGAATTCGTGTAAAACGGCCATATTGGTAAGCCTGCCATTTAAAATGTCGATCCTGAAAATCCCGGAGGCTACCCCTTCGCCGAGACCATACAGAATGATGAGCCAGAAAACTTTATTTATCTGTTTCCCATATGCACGAAAAGTATTCCTGAAACCAAATGCAAAAAAGACAAAAACTACTCCGAGTATTACCGACCATATTGATACTATCCCGGCAACAGGACTGCCTGAAACGCCTAAAGAACTCAAAGTGTGGGTCAACTGGTTAAACCCGGGGATTTGTTTCCCTAAAACATAAATCAGTATTAGATCTGCAGCACAAGCAGTTATACAAAGTATTGCTGATGAGTAAGAAATGATCCTTTTGTACAATGAATGCTGCATTGGATTATGGTTTTATTACTTTTGATAAAAGAGCCGGTACCTGCAAAAGATCGAAATCATGCTCATAGATCAGGTATTTATCGTGCCAAACAGGGTCAAACTTGTCTTTAAACTCCCGTAGCCCTTTGTAATGCGAGAAAGATTTAATCTTTTCATAGGCGAATTTCATGGAACGTTCGGTCATATCGTCAGGAATTTCGATGCCGCTCAGAGGGGCAAATCCAAGGTTTACGTACCGCATATTTTTAGCTTTCAAATATTTGAACAATTCAACATGCAGGAAATCGATCACGCCATTCGGAGCATCGCTTGTTTTACGGATCAGATCAAAGGTTCCTTCATCTTTAGCGTAATCAGGAATGACATTCAGGAATCCGACAATTTTCTCTTCTTCATTTTCAGCAACCAGCACGGTCTGTGCCTTTATTTCGTCCCAGTTAAACGACCCTTGTGAGAAAACAAGTTCCTGCCTTTCCATATCCTGCAGCCAGTCGTTACTGACAGATTTAAGTTTTTGCAAAAGGCCCTCTTTCAATGGAGGATCATACACATGAAGTTTAAACCCGGTTTCAGCAACTTTATTCATCGCATTGCGAATTCTTTTTTTGTTGACACCCTGTAATGTAAAGGTATTCAGATCAACAACGGCTTCCTGTCCCAGGAAAAGGCTTTTCTTTTTTAAGCTTTTATAAATTTCGAGGCTACGTTCGGAAACACGGTACGAAATTGCTTTCAAGCCATTTTCAGAACAGTATTTATAAAAAGCCAACAGGCATTCTTTCATTTCTTCCATGCTCGCGGCAACTGGATCTTCGAGAATAACAGCAAAATTTCCCGATAACTTGTAACTAACAAAACTAGTCCTAGTTTCGTTAAAGAACAGAAATTTGTCGTAATACGTCTTGAAGTAATCAACAGCCGAGTTCCCATACAACTTTGTTAATGCCAGTGCATCATCAAATTCAGACCTGACGGGGATATTTTTCCAGACATAAGGAGTTATGAGCGTAAAAAAGACAAAGGCAATCGACAGAAACCCACTGACCTGCAGCGAGTCGATAAAGTACTTTGCGAATTGGCCGGTTGGGATAAGATCGGAACTGCCGATGAGGCAAAAATTAAGCAGTGTATATTTTACCGACTGAAGAATACTAAAATTGATGTTAAAATGTTTAATGTCAAGAAAATAAAATCCAATAACACCATAAAGCAAAACAGCACCCACACTGATCAGGGCCGTTTGAATACCAACGATCCGTAAACGGGGATTGTTCTTAACCACATACTCTTTATGTGTTGAAAACAGTGAGAGTAGTACAGCAAATGCAAGTATAGCTTCTTCGTAATCGATGGCTTTGGTGAGGTGACCGATGAGTGATCCCAGACTGAGTATTACCGCGAACCACCATGCGGTTCGCAGGCCTTTCAACATAAAAGCGGCATTTACAAGGAGAAACAAACCGGCAGCAAGTACAAAATAGTTGGAGGCATGTATGGCTTCGTTGGGAAGGTAATTTCTCAACAAATGCAATCGTCCCGAAATAGCTGGCGTTAAAACGGAAATTATATTTACTACTCCCAGAAGAAAAAGCAAGGCTGCCGGCATAATACGCATCAGCAGTTTGTTTGCTTTGGCAACAAATGAGAGCACACCGGCCAGCAAAGGAAGCCAGAATTCAAAAAACCGGTATAAGGCAGTGACTGAAATTGCCTCGACCATGGTAAGACCGAATCGTGTCAGAGTAAAAGCAAGAGAAAATTCAACCGCGCCCAAACCCCGCATAAACGGAGAAATAATCATAAATATAACCGAAATAAGATAACCTGTTGCACAGGCCATAAAACTGATATGAATACCTAAGGCATAGGCAGCAATATACAGATGCAGGATTCCCCAAACCTCAATAATCAATGAGTAAAAAAGGCATTCAATCAATCGTTTCCGGCTGATAGCACCTGCAACTATGTCGTTAACAAATACTTCGATTGAAGGAAAAGATCGCTTGAGTAACCGGTACGACCACCTTTTCTTAATAATGTCGATAAACAGGAAATAAAGTGATGCCAACAGTAACATAACAGTCAGCAAGGCAATCCATTCGTTACCACTCACATTATGCGTAGTGAGTCCATAGACAAATACCGGAATAGCTATCAAAACCACCGAAACAATCCCAATGAAACCGTATATGGAACTTGCAAAATGAATTTTGGTTTTGGTTACGCCTGTTTTCTCTATCTCTTCGGTGAAAAAAGCCAGGGACGAAACACCGCCTGCCGGTAAAAAAACGGAAACAAAGTTTCGCTTCAAAAACAGGTTCAGCCCCGCTTTAATTGTAATTTTTGCATCGATGGCGGCAAATGCAGCCCTGTACATAAAACTGTGGGTTACTATGTAAACAATCGTTATAAAAATACCAAGCAGAACAATAGGACCGGCAGCATTGGCAAGCTGGCTTTTCACATTTGAAATTTCGGTCTCTTCATGATGGAGAAACCATATGCCAAGCCCGATAAAAAGCGCAGTAAGCGTGAATTGCAGAATAATCTTACGCTGTTCGGCAATTGCCGTTGCGGTCTTTTTAAAAGATAAAGATAAGTGCTTCATAATGTTTATTTATATAACAGGCTCAAAAATACATGAAAAATGAATCCTACTGATTGGGCAAATTCTTTCCGTGGTAATCCGTTCTCAGATTCAGATTTAACTGCCGGTATAAAATTCAAACCCTCAGCGAGCCCCGGAATCCCCTGACGCCATAGTAAGATTCTGCCCCGTTGTGATATACGAAGACGTGGCCATAGCGACGATCACAAAAGAGTGCGCCGCCGAGTTTTCGGATCCCGGCAGGTGTCCTTACCCAGCTCGATGTTTTCGTATCGAAATTTCCAAGTTCCTGCAGCTCCCGGTATTGTTCTTCCGTCAGGAGTTCAACACCCATAGCAGCAGCCATATCACAGGCGTTATTGTCAGGTTTATACTCTTTCCTTGATTCCAGCGCTTCGCGATCATAACAAATACTTCTGCGACCCTTAGGACTTTCAGCTGAACAATCATAAAAAATGTATTCGCCCGAATTTTTATCAAAGCCAACAACATCCGGTTCACCGCCGGTTTTCTCCATTTCATTGAGCGACCACAGTTTTTCGGTATCCGATTCCAGCTTAACCTGTAGCTTAGCCCAATCAATACCTATATGGCGGTTCATATTTTTCTCAAAACGGGTTTTTAAGGCTCTGATCAGCTCTTCCTGTTGTTCTGAAGACAACTCTTTTTTATTTTCCATTGTATTAATTTATTGATGCGATTTGCTTGCTTTTAGTATGCGATAAATGTAAACGCTTGAATTGCAAAAATGTCTCGTTTTTTACAGCTTTCTGACTTCCCTTTACCAAAAAAATTTTGAGACGGATTGAAATTTAACACACCGGAATAAAGCCAAAATCAGAACAATAGGGATATGGAACAAACAAGGAGGGGTCTAGTGTATGAGGGTTTAAGAGGAAATGCCCCCTCTAATTTACCTAAATGAATACTCCTCAATCCTAAACGAGAATCTGTGCCGCACCCATCAGAAATAAGATGCGTTAGAACAGCATCAAAAAAGTTGGTTAGCCCTTTACTGAACCATAATTGAGCATGCCTCTCCCCACATCATTTTCTCATCTGTAAGATAGGT
Source organism: uncultured Bacteroidales bacterium (assembly GCA_903917425.1). Lineage (GTDB taxonomy): Bacteria > Bacteroidota > Bacteroidia > Bacteroidales > UBA4417 > UBA4417. The sequence continues at coordinate 932 of CAIXAQ010000328.1, read as the reverse complement.
GGCCGTGTCATTATTCCAATATGTAGCAAAAGTACTTTGTTGTGTATTCTGATATCCGGCAACATATACCTCCGACCCGCTAACAAAAATGGAATTAGCAAACGATTCGTGGGGGAATTGCTCTGATTCAGTGCCAAGAACGACCGGCTCGCCATTTTTCCAATACTTAGCCACAACATTTTGAAATTTATAGCCCTCATAGCCGGCTACATAAACATCTCCATTCGAAACATAAATACTATTTGCACAAGCCACAAAGTTTCCATCAGTTAAATGAAAAGGTATGCCATTTTTCCAATACACGGCAAATGCATGTCCAACTATATTTACGCAGCCAGCAACAAATACATCAGTACCGGCTACAAATATGGACAACGCATAACTGTAACTCGCTGTGTCGGGCAAGCTAAAAGGGGTACCATTTTTCCAGTATTTTGCGATATTGCCTTCTTGTCCTGCCACATATACATCATTACCTGAAACAAAAACGGAAGAGGCGCTTGCTTCCTTTGTTCCATCAGTCAAAACTACCTCATGTCCATTTTTCCAGTATGAGACGATTCCAGCAGTAGCTCCGGTAACAGTCGAAACCAACTCCCATCCGCAGACATATACATCTTGATTGGAGACAAAAATACCAGATACTTCTTTTGAACGTACATTTTCCAACAAAAACGCTTTTCCATTTTTCCAATATTTGGATTCTCCAAAATAATCCTGATTGAAATCCTTCCCAACAACGTACACATCACGACCTGAGACATACATTGATGTCAAGTTGACATTTAAATAAATGTCACGATCAGAAAGAGTTCCGTTTCTCCAGATTTCCCCTTGCCGATTAAGCATGGTGTGTTCATTAGCTGCAATATACACCGTCTTGCCGGTGGGGGTTTCGTCACTGGATTTGTCGCAACTCAGCAGGGAAATTG
>CAIXAQ010000327.1 GCA_903917425.1 uncultured Bacteroidales bacterium | reverse complement strand
CCCATAACGATTAACGAATAACCATTGTCAATTGTCCATTATCCATTGTCCATTCTCTCCCCCCTCCCAGCCAGTTCCGGATTGCTCCACGTGCTTCGTCACACTGAGCAATGGTTGTTGAGTGATAGCTGAAACAAGCCGAAGTGCTGTCACGGTATTTGCCGGAAAAAGCAAATACACCAAATCCGCAATGGAAAAGTACATTCCACCTACGGGTAGATTGCTTTTACACAATGTTCTTTTATGGAAATGGCAGGAAGACTATATTCATATAAGGGAATAAAACCCCCGGAAGAATTATTTTGTAACAATACTCGTAGCCGAAGCCTTAAAATGCACCCACACTGCTTTCCCTTCAGCTAAGCCAAGATTCTGCACAGACTCTTTGCTTACACTCACATGCACAGGAACACCAATATCTACAATAACATCCATTCCTATTCTTGAACCGGATACTTCAATAATCTGACCAGTGAAATTGTTTCGGGCACTGCTTTCATAATTTTCAACCGATAACGTTAAATATTCACCGCGGATCATTAAATATCCTTCTCCGGAACCTGATTTTTGTGTTGAAACAATACGTAATCCATCTGCCAGTTCAGCTATACATCCTGTATCAGTTTCCGTAAGATTTGCTTTAAAAAAGTTCCTGATTCCCACGAAATGGGCAACAAATTCCGAACGCGGGGAACCGAAAACTTCTTCAGGCGTACCTGTTTGCATTATTTTGCCTTCATGGATAATAGCAATTCGGTTTGCTAATGAAATTGCTTCGTCAAAATCATGCGTAACATGCACAATAGTCTGGCCTTCGCGGTTCAGTTGCCTGAGCAACGAACGTATCTCTGATTTAAGTTTGGTGTCGATAGCTGCCAGCGGCTCGTCCAGTAGAAGAACTTCTGGCTTCTGTACCAATGTACGGGCTAAGGCAACCCGCTGAAGTTCACCTCCTGATCAGGTTGAAGGGTGGCGGTTTAGAAGTTGTCCTATATGACTCCGATCGGCAATAGTTCTGATTTCTTCCTGTTTTTGTGTATGGCTTAGTGCCTGTCTTTTTAATGCATATCCTATATTGGCACCAACAGTGAGATGCGGAAATATAGCATGGTCCTGGAAAACCAGGCCAACTTCGCGTTCATAAGGCTTGCTTCTTTCTATATTCTTTCCGTTTAATAATATTTCACCTCTGTCAGGATCGGTTAGCCCTGCAATCATTTCAAGCAACATCGATTTGCCTGCACCCGACATTCCCAGCAGTATAAAATACTCACCTTTTTTCACTTTGAAACTGATGTCATTCAAACTGAATCCCGGGTTGCTGAGTGATATATTTTTAAGTTCGAGCATACTTACCGGGATTTGTTTTTTTCGCGAGAAAGAAAGCGAAGCAGGATAAACAACGAAAGTGATATAAGAATAAACAGCACCGAAACCGGCCGGGCATATTTAAGTCCAAACGCCCCGAATCGTTCATAGATCAGTACGGGTGTTATCATAGGATGATAGGCAACAATAATTACTGCGCCAAATTCGCTCATCCCACGGGCAAACATCAGTATAAGACCGGACACAATATTTCGCCAGGCTAAAGGAAGCGAAATAGTAAAGAATACTCTCGCTGGCGAAGCACCTAATACAAGCGCGGCTTTTTCGAGACGCAACGGCACAGAGTGAAACCCATCGCGTGCAGCGTTTACAAGATAAGGAATGCTTACAAAGGCCATTGCAACGGCAATTCCTGCAGGATGTCCTACGAAATCAAGTCCTACCGCTGATCCGGCTTTGCCAAGGGCCGAATTGCGCGAAACAAACCCTAATATCGCAATACCGGCCGCTGAATGTGGAATTACAACAGGAAGATCAATGATTCCGGTTACCAGCCGTTTTAAGGGAAATTCCTTACGTGCCATCAGGTAAGAAAAAGGTATAGCTGCAAAGGCAAAAACAACCGTAGCAGCCATCGAAACCCATAAGGTAAGCCAGATGCTTTCCCTTACTTCAGCCTCGCGCCAGGTATCAACTAATTCTGTCGGTTGTGTAGCAAAGAACAATCCCAGCAACGGGGCCAGT
>CAIXAQ010000326.1 GCA_903917425.1 uncultured Bacteroidales bacterium | reverse complement strand
TATGGATGCAGCCCCGCTCAGGCGCGGGAAGGAAACGGTATATAAAAAGTGGAACTCCAATGTTGCCATTTTAGCCGGCGACACCATGTTTGCTTTGGCTAACAAATACATGCTTCGAACCCGCCTGCAGGCTATTTCGCAGGTGGCGGAACTGTTTAACCAAACCGCTATCGAAGTTTGCGAGGGACAACAGTACGATATGGATTACGAAAACCGGGAAAATGTAACCATTGCTGATTATATCGAAATGATACGCCTTAAAACGGCTGTTCTGCTGGCGGCAAGCCTTAAAACGGGCGCTATTATCGCCAATGCCGGAGCTGCCGATTGTGACCATATTTATAATTTTGGCATTAATATTGGCCTGGCATTTCAACTCAGGGATGATCTGCTGGATGTATATGGCGTTCAGGAAAAATTTGGCAAGGTGAGTGGCGGCGATATTATTGCCGGGAAGAAAACCTACCTGTACCTGAAAGCACTCGAATTAGCCGGGACACAAAGCGAATATTTCCGCAGCTTGTATTCCTCTCAAAATGCCGGGAGTAAGGACAAAGTCATGAAAGTAAAGGGGATTTTCGATCAACTGAATATTGAAATTCTTACACGCGATCTTATCGACGAGTATTATCAGAAAGCCCTTGTCGATCTGTCGCGCATCAGTTTGCCGGCCGAAGCCATGGAATCGCTGCAGGAGTACACCGCCGGATTAATGGATAGGGATAATTAGCACCTTATCTTATATCTTGGCGCCTTTCTGGTATAATATTTCAGCAAGGAATTAAAAATATTAAACACAGAACATAAAATGTTGAAGTAACGAAAGCCCCTTACTTTTTTATTTTAATGTTAAGTGTTTTTCATTCCTTTTTGATTCTGGCTTGTCGCGGTTAGGGAATTAGCTACTAACAATTAAAAAAATATTACGGGAAATTATTTCATATCTTTATCTCTGTTTTTATCAGATCCATTTTAAGGAATTTTATACTTTTTGGAAAAGCTCTTTTAAAACCCAAACCCTTTAAAAATCGAACACATGAGTATCGGGAAGTATTTTACCATAGCAGAATTAACAGTAACCAAATCAGGGTTGCCGAACATACCCAACCAGGCCGAAACCGACGCCCTGACAGAACTTGTAAAAAACGTGCTCGACCCGCTTCGGGAGTTGTTCGGAAAGCCGATACATGTTAACAGCGGTTTCAGGTCGGCGGAGGTAAACAGGCTGGCAAATGGCGTTCCTACCAGCCAGCATTGCAAAGGCGAAGCTGCCGACCTTGACTGCGATAACAACCTCTTGTTGTTTCAACTCATACGCGATAACCTGGTTTTCGACCAGGTGATTTCCGAAAGCGGAACACCGGAAGCCCCGGCCTGGGTGCATGTAAGCTATAAAAAGCTTGGCAACAGGGGCGAGCGTTTGCGAATGGAGAACGGAAAATATACCAAATTATAAAACTGCACCTTTTTATAGAGCCATCTTGTATCAGGCATCTGCTCATCTGCTGATAGTTGACAATCAAATTACCTTCTTTTTTGTTATAATAATATGTATGAAGGCTGATATGTCGTTAGCAATAGTTTGATTTATCCATTCAACCCTTTAAGTCATGAAAAAATTAATTCCGATAACATTAATTCTATTTCTGGTCTTGTTGGTAAATAACGCCTTCAGTCAGGTTCAACCCGATTCGGCTAACCTGGTCAGGATCGAAACCATCGATGGAAATGAGTACATTGGGTTACTGCTGGCCGAAGACTCTTTGCAAGTCGAAATTAACACAAAGTTACTTGGTAAAATTGTCATCCCGCGAGCTACCATTAAATTGATGTCTCACATAGAGCCAACAAGCATAAAATCGGGTAAGCTCTGGGGCGAAAACTCACAGTCGAGCCGTTATTTCTGGTCTCCAAATGGCTACGGATTAAAAAAAGGAGAGGGTTATTACCAGAACATCTGGGTATTCTGGAACCAGGCCAGCGTAGGAGTTACCGATTATTT
>CAIXAQ010000325.1 GCA_903917425.1 uncultured Bacteroidales bacterium | reverse complement strand
TGATTGCTATTAGGCGTTTCCCACTTCTGGCTTCTACAATTTTGTAATTATCTCCATAAATCTCACCTTTTTCCGCCATGATTGATAATTCCTCTATCAATTGATCTACAGCTGATCTCACCATACCAGTCTTAGAACCTGTAATCTCTTCAAGTTGATCGTTAAACAGACTGGCATAGTCAATTACAGGTGCTATTATATTAACTTCATGCAAAAACCCCTTTAAGAGTTCTAGCCCTGTACACATTGCACTCAAGTTATTAATGATTCTTGGAGCCACTATAGCATTTGCAAAATGATTGTTTACTGATACCTTAGCCTCGGTAAATATTTTCGTGATATCCTGATGTAAGCAATACTTAATATACTCAGGCATTATTCCACTAAGCTCCAAGTTTTTGATATTTGCAAACGCATTCTGCATATCCTTATTTTTCTTGACAACATCATTTGTTCTGATAAGTATTACTCGCTCCATAATGGCTGGTTGGTTAATATTCCATTCTCCCATAATTGCCATCGGGGCAGATATTTTATAGTTTTCTATTGTCTGGTCCGCTCTGCCTTTCGACTCATTTTCACCCGCATATGACTTTCTCATGAATCTAAGAACATTGTCAACATCCATCTCTTTCATATCAGATACCTTAAACTCATCATACCACTGTGGAATAGCATTTGTGCTTGAGAGTAGTTTCAACATTGGAAACGATCTCATTGTAACGCTGTTCGGCTTCGTGTCCTTGTAGCCTGCCAACTTTGCGAATAGCTCTGCAACACTGGTTTTACCTGATCCCATGCCTCCGTGATGGAACAGCAAAGGGAAACTTCCAGAAATATCTTGTATAAGTGGCTTAACAGGCACAGCAAAAAACCACCCCAGATACGCGAGGATTTTGTTTTTCTCATTAATTTCAAAGATATTCTCAAAGAATACTTGTGCAGTTGACTGAAATTCAGAGTTAGTAGTTTCTGAATATCGAATACGATGATAAAAAGCATCAGAACCCTTTTCGTATGGGACAGTGTTTTGTTCTTTTCTAATACCATCAGAGTCAATATTCATACCCTCAACAACCCAGACACTCTTATGCAGTCCAATAACTTTCGTACCTGCTTTTCTCAAGGGGATATTTTGTTGTGTAAACTGGCAAAGTGCTTGTAAATCGTTCTCAGAGCCTAAGAACACACAATCCTGATGCCCAAGAGCCTTCAGAAACTTCTGCTTCGTGTGCCAGTCAGTATTTTCGATTAGCACATTTTTATATTCATTTCCTTGCGAGGAGATAATATCACACTTCAGACAATCACTATTGTCGAGTACCAGCAACTCTTTGGGAATTATCTTGAATGAAGTGATCATGATCTGTCGGGTATCTGCGCCTAGTTTTACGACCTTATAATAGTTGTTGTCTTTTTCTTCAAACTTTATAGCAAGGAGTGCTTCCTGCTTGTAGCTTGAATACATATAATTTACTGTGTCATTAATTTTGTCGTCTGGTA
>CAIXAQ010000324.1 GCA_903917425.1 uncultured Bacteroidales bacterium | reverse complement strand
ATGTTGACCTTGGCCGTTTCTGGCAGGCATTCTTATTTATTGGTCTTGTTCTTTGGCTTTTATTGATGGGAAGAGCCATCTGGCCTGCTCTGATGAAGAAGGACGAAAGCCGTCATTTGCTGGCCATGTTCCTTATTGCTTCCGTTGCTATTGCAGCATTTTACGGTGCGGGTCTTATGTGGGGCCGCCAAACCAATCTTGCAATTGCCGAATACTGGCGCTGGTGGGTTGTTCATCTCTGGGTTGAAGGATTTTTCGAAGTATTTGCAACGGTGGCTATCGCTTTCCTTTTTGTAAAACTTAACCTGATCCGTGCCGCTACAGCCACATCTAATGTGCTGTTCTCAACCATCGTTTTCCTTTCGGGTGGTATATTGGGAACCTTCCACCACCTTTATTTTTCAGGAACACCCACTGCAATTCTGGCGCTCGGGGCATCCTTCAGTGCACTTGAAGTTGCACCACTGGTATTGATCGGTTTCGAGGCGTATGGCACACTTAAAATTTCGCGGACCAGCAACTGGATACAGAATTACAAATGGCCCATCTACAGTTTTCTCGCTGTTTCATTCTGGAACCTGGTAGGAGCCGGTATTTTCGGATTCCTTATCAACCCGCCGATTGCATTGTATTATATGCAGGGACTTAATACTACAGCCGCACACGGCCATGCCGCACTCTTTGGTGTTTATGGTATGCTTGGAATCGGCCTCATGCTTTTTGTGCTTCGCAGCATGGATGCAGGAGCAATCTGGAAAGAAAAATATATCCGATTGGCCTTCTGGTCCATTAATATAGGGCTTGCCCTGATGATTTTACTCAGTGTGCTTCCGGTTGGATTAGCCCAAACCTGGGTAAGTGTAAAATACGGATTATGGTATGCGCGTTCGGCGGATTTCATGCAGGGCGATACATTAACTTTCTTCCGCTGGCTTCGTGTAATCGGCGATACGATTTTTGCTATTGGAACTGTATCTCTGGCCTGGTTTATTATAGGTTTGAAAACGGGCTGGAGCCTTGAAAAACAATAAAATATTTGCTTGAAAATATACCCTGCGTTCTATTGTAATAGAGCGCAGGTTTTACTCTCAAATTAAAAGAATCTGGTTTGTCGTATCCTGTTAAGAAATATGCATTGAATTATGACCAATAATTCCGTAAGAGAAAACCCGAACCCATAAATAGACATGGTTATTCAACTAACAAAACACGATTCCAGCTGATCTGAAGAAGCAATTCCTTATACCTGGAAAATAAAGAATAAGACTTTACCTGTCACCCTTTACCATTGCATCTGATAAACCAATTAAGAATTGGAGTGCTTTTACAGAAAAATAATCAAGCAATTAAGTAATGATTATCCTATATAATATATTTATACTTATATTTGTGGAGTAAAAACCTGAAAAAAATAATACAGTTACATTCAAAAAACTAATTCTATGAAGTTTACCCTGAAAAAATCAAACGTAACCTACATACTTCAAAGTATGTTTTTTGCCGGAGTAATCCTTTTCATGCAGGCCTGCGGGTCAAAAACACCTTCGACCGATTCAGCTCCTGCTGCCGATGTCAATGTTGTTATCGACACTAAAGCACCCAGCGACAGTAAAGGGGTTGGCAAGTTTACCGATGTAAAACTCGATGCTATTGATGCTTCTAAAGCCGATCTTGGCAAAGCTGTGTTTGCAACCAAATGTACAACCTGCCATAAACTTACGGCTGACAAATTCGTAGGTCCTGGTCTTTTAGGTGTAACAAAACGTCGTACCCCGGAATGGATTTTGAACATGATTACCGGTCCGGAGGTAATGATAAAAACGGATCCTTTAGCTAAAAAACTTTTCGAAGAAATCCTTACTCCCATGGCAAACCAGAATATAGCTGAAGCTGATGCCTTGAATATCCTGGAGTACCTTCGACAGAACGATAGCAAATAATTACCCATACAAATCCAGCAAACAACAATCCAACAAATCTTTTTTTATGAAAAAAATCAGACAAATTTTAGTTGGCATGACCCTGATCGCCCTGATTGGCGGGTCATTCACTTCATGTAAACCAAAAAAAGTTGGCAGCCTTATGGCAGGCGATGCCGCCCAAAAAGTGTATGTTGCACCGGGCAAGTTCGATGAATTCTATTTCTTCACATCCGGCGGCTTCAGCGGTCAGCTTGGCGTTTACGGGCTCCCTTCAGGGCGCCTGCTGAAGAATATTCCTGTATTTTCGCAAGATCCAACCACCGGCTGGGGATACACTGAAGAATCCAAACCTATGCTCAACACTTCCCACGGTTTTGTGCCCTGGGACGACAGTCATCATCCTGAACTCAGTAAAACCAATGGTGAAGACGACGGCCGCTGGATTTTTATAAACGGGAACAACACACCCCGTATTGCCCGCATCGACCTTACAACCTTCCGTACAGCGGAGATTATTGAGCTGCCAAATGCCGGAGGTAACCACGCATCGCCATTTTGTACCGAAAATACGGAATACGTAGTTGGCAACTCGCGTTTCTCACTACCCCTCGACGGTAAAGATGACGTGCCAATTGCTTCCTTTAAGGAAAACTTCAAAGGTGCGGCCACGTTTATTAAAGTCGATCCCGAAAGCGGCAGAATGAATGTTGCTTTTCAGATAATTGTTCCAGGTTTCAATTACGATCTGGCACATGCCGGTAAAGCAGTGTCGCACGATTGGGTGTTCTTCACCTGCTACAATTCGGAACAGGCGCACAACCTCCTCGAAGTGAATGCCAGCCAGAATGATAAGGATTTTGTAATGGCTGTCAACTGGAAAAAGGCCGAAGAACTGATCGCACAGGGAAAAGGCAAAAAAATACCTGCCAGCTACATGCACAACACGTTTGATGAAAAAACGCATTCAGCAACCTCAACCCAAGAAAAAGAAGTTACCATTCTTATGGCAGAAGAAATGCCTGGCCTGGTTTACTATATCCCATGTCCGAAATCACCTCACGGATGCGACATCAGTCCTGATGGCAGATATATAGTGGCAAGCGGTAAACTGGCAGCTACCATACCTGTATTCTCTTTCGAAAAATTACAAAAAGCTATTGAAAGTAAGGCTTTCGAAGGAGAAGTCGCTGGCATTCCTGTACTGAAATATGACGAAGTTCTGGCGGGTGAAGTTCAGCAAACCGGTCTCGGTCCATTACATACTGAATTCGACGATAAAGGTTTTGCTTATACATCGTTCTTTGTTTCGTCCGAAATTGTAAAGTGGGATCTAGAAAAACGTGTTGTTGTCGATCGTGCACCGACCTATTATTCAATTGGTCACTTATGTGTTCCGGGAGGCGACTCGCGCAAACCAAGCGGGAAATATGTGATTGCCCTGAATAAAATTACCAAAGACCGATACCTTCCAACGGGTCCTGAGTTAACCCAATCAGCCCAACTCTTCGATATCAGCGGCGATAAAATGACTTTGCTGCTCGATTTCCCGACAATTGGCGAGCCACATTATGCACAGGCTATTGCGGCGGATAAAATCGTGAAAAACTCCAAAAAATTCTTTAAAATTGAAGACAATGCCAATCCTTTTGCAGCCAAGTCGGAAGCAGAAGCGAAAGTTGTTCATAAAGGAAACAGGGTTGATGTATACATGATAGCTATCCGTTCGCACCTTAATCCGGATAATATCGAAGGTATAAAAATGGGTGATGAAGTTTATTTTCATGTTACCAACCTTGAACAGGATTGGGACGTTCCACATGGATTTGCAGTAAAAGGAGCAAATAACTCCGAATTACTGATCATGCCGGGCGAAACCGCAACTCTGAAGTGGACTCCTGACCGTGCCGGCATGTTCCCATTCTATTGTACCGACTTCTGTTCGGCATTGCACCAGGAAATGCAGGGTTATGCCAGGGTTTCACCAGCTTCAGCCAATGTTCCTTTATCTTTCTCGGGTGGTGCAACAGCTTCTGAGTCAAAGTAAAGTCATAATTATCTTTAATTAAAAAACAAAGATGCAGAGAGGGTTGATATCGTTTTGCGATTAATCGCAGCTGTCAATCTTCTCTGCTTTGATTTTTTGTGTCAGATTTTAAATGGAAAACGCATTAAATGGCCATGATCGGAAATCACTAATCGAAGATGAGATTAATCTTCATCATGGTGTACTCCATCTGACCCGTAAAATATAATAATAACAAATGAAAACCACTTCCCGAAATATTATACTCCTATGCACCCTATTGATGATTGGGGCTTTTTTCGTTCCTTTCTGGAAAATAATCCTTGAGGCTCCTCAATATCCCGAAGGGTTGGAAATGAAAATCTGGTTGTACAAAATTACCGGCGATGTAGATAAAATTAATGGGTTAAACCATTACATCGGGATGAAACTGATTCATGAAGATGAATTTCCCGAGTTTAAGATTATGCCCTGGGCACTGGGGCTGCTCATTGTTTTCGGGATGTTTGGGGCGGTAATGCGCAAACGAACACTAATCTGGGCGTGGATTTCAGCCCTGGCTGTAGCCGGTTGTATCGCATTTTACGATTTTTATCAATGGCTCTATGATTATGGCCATAACCTCAATCCGCATGCTGCTATTAAAGTACCGGGTATGAGCTATCAACCACCCATGTTTGGATACAAGCAATTGCTGAACTTTCTGGCAGGTTCGTTCCCTGATACCGGGGGATACTTTGTAATTGCAGCTGCTCTGGGAATAGTGGGCGTTGCTGTTTATGAACAGTATTACAGTAAAAAATAATAAACACCCTAACCCTTTAAATAGTTCGTACCTGGTGAACTTTGAATATTTTCAGATGTTCTCTATTAAACCTGTATAACAAAATGATCAAAGCTGCATTTAATAACCTGATTCCATTCTTCTTTGCTTTGCTTATCTTTTGCTTTTCATGCAAAAATGAAATGCGTGCCATTAACTACGGTAAGGACAATTGCGAACAGTGCCGCATGACAGTGATGAACCCGAAATTCGGTGCAGGAATCCTCACTTCGAAAGGTATGGTTTATACATTCGATTCCGGTGAATGCCTTGTCAGATACATCAAAAGTAAAGGCTTAAATAACAAGGACCGGTATTATGTGAGCGACTACAATAAACCTGGAAGCCTTTTGGATGCAACAAATTCGAGTTTCCTGCATGGCGACAACATTCAAAGCCCGATGGGTGGCAACCTGGCAGCATTCAGCGACAAAGCCTCTGCCCGGGCTGTGCAAAATGATCTGGGAGGTGAAATTATATCATGGACAGAACTTATCAGCAAGAAATAAAAATGTTTAAAAAACAGGATAACGATGCTGGAAAAATTGGAGATGCAGAAGCAGAGTTCCATTATGCTTCTTTCAATCATTTTTTATCTATTCCTGCATTCCTGATTCTTTTGTTTTATTTTCCCGTTAATGCATCAGCGCGCGTAATCACAGTTAAACACGGTACTGAGATTAACACCCTTCAAAAAGCGTTGGTTTTAGCGCAAAACGGTGATATTATAAAAGTCACTAAATCAACCTATTTTATTGAAGATCTTATAATCAATAAATCTGTAAGTATAATCGGGCTAGATTATCCCATTCTCGACGGTCAGAAAAAAGGTAATATCATTGTTGTAAGGGCTCCGCGGGTCACTATTAAAGGATTTATTATCCGCAACAGCGGTATTTCCAACATCAGGGATAAAGCCGGAATTCGGGTCGAAAAAGGTGATAGCGTGAATATCATTGACAACCGCCTCGAAAATACCTGCTTCGGGATTTATCTGGCCAAAGTGAACGGAGGGACGATCAGCGGCAACACTATTCACGGGGCCAACTCCGTGATTCAATCCGGTAACGGCATTCACCTCTGGTACTCCCATTATATTAAAATTCTGAATAATAAAATCAGCAGGCAACGCGATGGCATCTATTTTGAGTTTGCAACACACTGCGAAATCAGTCACAACTTGAGTGAAACCAACTACAGGTATGGGCTGCATTTTATGTTCTCGAACGACGATAATTATACATTCAATACGTTCAGGAACAATGGCAGTGGTGTGGCTGTTATGTACACCAAACATATCCGAATGACCAACAATACCTTTGAACAAAACTGGGGAACTTCATCTTACGGGCTTTTGCTGAAAGATATAAGCCGGAGCGTTATCTCATACAACACTTTCTCGAAAAACACTTCCGGTATATACATGGAGGGCAGCAGTGACGTGAAAGCCGAACACAACAATTTTTTGAATAACGGGCTGGCAATACGTATGCTGGCTGATTGCGAGAAAGATACTTTTATGCTTAATAATTTTATGGGAAATACATTCGATTTTACTACCAATGGCAGCGAGAATTTAAATTATCTGAAAGGCAACTATTGGGATAAATATGCCGGTTACGACCTGAACCGTGATAAAAAAGGGGACCTCCCCTACCGGCCGGTAAGCCTTTATTCGCAGATTATTGAAAAAATTCCATCCGCCGTATTCCTGCTGCGGAGTTTTATGGCTGAATTGCTCGATAAAGCCGAACGGGCCCTGCCTTCCATGTCCTATGTTAATTTGTACGATAACGAACCCTCAATGCATATAATACGACCATGATACAGATTGAAGGGTTGCAAAAAAAATATGGCAAAATACATGCGCTTCGTGGCATCGATTTAACTTTTGACCTTGAACAGGTTGTAGCCCTGGTTGGGCCGAACGCTTCGGGCAAGACTACATTGATAAAATGTCTGTTAGGCATGGTGATTCCCGACGGAGGCAAAATACTTTTTGACGGAAAAAATATTGAAGGCGATGTCCTATATAAGAATCGAATTGGATACATGCCTCAGATTGGCCGCTATCCAGATAACATGCGTATTGGTTACCTTTTCGGCATGATGAAGGATTTGGGTAAAAACCGGGTGAAAGATCATTTCGATGAAGAATTAATCGATGCCTTTAAACTTGGTGCTATGTTTGGTAAACCCATGCGTGCACTTTCAGGTGGCACGAGGCAAAAGGTAAGTGCTGCGCTTGCGTTTATGTTTAGCCCGGAAGTGATTATCCTCGACGAACCCACGGCAGGACTTGATCCCTTAGCTTCGGAAATACTGAAACAGAAAATTCAAAAAGAAAAAGAAGCCGGCAAACTAATCCTGGTTACCTCGCACATAATGAGTGAAGTGGAGGAAATTGCTGATAGCATCGCTTATATTGTTGAAGGTGAGGCTTTGTTTTATAAAAGCATTGCTGAGATTAAATCCGAATCAGGCGAAGAAAGATTGGGAAAAGCATTGTTCCATTTGTTGGGGAAAAGAGCATAGGGCTTTGTGCTCTGTGCAGGGTGGGCTTCGCACAGGAAATGTAGCTTAGAGCCATAAGGATATGTACTAACCCCAAATAGATAGAACGGAGCACTGAGCACAATGCACCAAGCACAATGCACCAAGCACAATGCACCAAGCACAATGCACCAAGCACTAATAACCAAAAGATTACTTCAAACATCTATGAATAAGATAATTAAATACGTTCTTCACGATATTTTCAGGAACCGCATACTACTGGCGTACGTTGTGCTTCTGTCGCTCAGTTCGTTCGGTTTGTTTTTGATGAATGAGGATGTTTCCAAAGGCATCAGCAACTTATTGACCGTGCTTTTAATAGTGATACCGCTTGTAAGTGTATTGTTTACTACCATTTATTTCTTCAATTCTTACGAATTCATCGAATTGCTTGTCGCCCAGCCGCTTAAAAGAAGTAAAATTCTGCTGGGAGTGTATGCAGGTGTGGGACTATCGTTACTTTCAGCATTTTGGTTAGGGATAGGTTTGCCTGTCATCATTTTTGATGGAACAATTGTCGGATGGTACTTTCTGCTTTCCGGAACCCTGCTGACGATGGTGTTTGTTTCTTTGGCTTTCCTGGCTTCGGTGCTGACACGCGACAAGACCCGTGGAATTGGAATAGCAATGTTACTCTGGTTTTATTTTACACTGATATTTGATGGAATTGTATTAATGGTAATGTTTGCCTTTTCGGATTACCCTTTGGAGAAACTTACTATATTTCTGAGTTGTCTCAATCCTGTCGACCTGGCTCGCATTATGGTTTTATTGAAAATGGATATCTCAGCCTTGATGGGTTATACAGGCGCCATATTCAACCAGTTTTTCGGTTCCTCGGCAGGAATTGTTCTGGCCATTTCTGTTATGCTGGTTTGGATTGTAATGCCTATAGCGCTGGCCTTACGAATATTCAAACGGAAGAATTTATAAATTTCCGGTTTGCTATTGTTTATTAACAGAGCCAAAAATCCCGGGTTGATTTAAAAATCATCCCGGGATTCACCCAATTAAATGACTGTCAATTCGCTTATTTCTTTGCCGGTGGGAGTAAAACAGCGTCAATAATATGGATAATTCCGTTGCTGCACGGTACCGATGCCACAATATATGCACCGTTAACAGTTACTTTTCCGTCTTTTACACCCATAGTCACTTTGCTGCCATTTACCATTCCTAACATCTGGCCATCTTTGAAAAAGGTTTGGTCCAGTTTCCCAACATAAACATGGTATTCCAAAATGTTCCGCAAATCAGCTTTGCTTTCAGGTTTTAATAATCCTTCAACTGTGCCTTTCGGTAATTTTTCGAAAGCAGTGTTGGTTGGAGCAAAAACTGTAAATGGTCCCGCATTCGACAAAACATCCACATACCCCGCAGCCTGAAGTGCTGCTACCAGCGTAGTGTGGTCGGCTGATCCGACGGCAACTTTAACAATATCCTTTTGCGATGCATCATCCTGAACCGCCGATTGGCCGCCCTTTGGTGAATCAGTACTTTCCTCCGACGGAGCTGGCTTGTTCTCATTACCACTCGAATTGCACGAACTGATAATCATCGATATGGCTACCACGCTAACCATAAGCAGTGTAATTGTTTTTTTCATAAGGTTTGTATTGATTAATTAATGTTTTAATTAAGATATTAAGT
>CAIXAQ010000323.1 GCA_903917425.1 uncultured Bacteroidales bacterium | reverse complement strand
CCATTGCCTCTCTTCTTTACCAATATTCAAAGTTGAGTTATTGGTAACCTATTTCGGTTCAGAGCATTCTTTAGAAAGCAGGAATTCAGTATGGAAAAAATTATTTTAAAAGGTCGGCTGGATGGGAAGCAACGTCATAAATTGAAAAGGCTTTTCGATATGTTTTACACTCCAGGTGAATTGGCCAAAGAAATTGGATTTAACCCAAATCAAATTTTACGTGTTTACATACCAGCCGGCTGCCCCCATGAGATCGATGACAAAAAGCAAACATGGATTAATGGGAAATTATTCTATGGCTGGTATGACACAATTTATCCAAGAATATCATTGGGCGAAAATGAAGCATTTTGTATGACCTGCAAAAAATCAGTTTGCCTAAATGACCCTCTCAAAGAAGCCTGTGGGCGTACTTCATATTGGATTTGTTACTGTCCTGAATGCAACAGAAAACTTACCCGAATTATTTCAAAAGAGAAAAGGCAAGAATGAGAAACAGATCAAATTGGTTAGTTGTTCGAGAATATTTGCTTTTCAGGAAAGAAGTAGATCAAATTTCGCAAAGCTCCTTACTGATTGAAGAATCCAGGTTTCGGCATTTGCTCGAATGGGCGGGCAGTAAGTCCTTTGATCAATCACCCATGATCCGCCCCACATTGCCCGAATATATCCTTTCTGCCCGTCGAGATGATCCTGTCAAAGAATTATCTCCTGTATACGTGCGGAAATTAATAAGAACTGCTCACAATTTTTTCCGGTGGCTCAGCAACCACAAAGAAGGTTATTCTAAGTTCATAAATCAGGCGTGGCTGGATACCCTGAAAGCTCCAAGAATGACGATCGAGCCTGAAGAACATGAGGCAGTCACACTGGAAGAAATTAATGCAATTGCCAATGCCCCTACAACGAATTTGAAAGAAAAGAGAATCCAGGCAGCTGCTGTTTTATTGTTTTTATCTGGGATGCGTGTGGGGGCATTTGTGAGCCTGCCACTGGCTGCAATAAATCTTGACCACTTATCCATAAAACAATGGCCAAAGCTGGGAGTAAAAACGAAGTTTAAAAAACACGCCACAACCTACCTGCTGAATATTCCTGAGTTACTTAAGGTAGTCAAAGAATGGGACGATACAGTTCGTTTGATTCTCCCAAATGAGGGGCTATGGTTTGCACCAATGGTACCGGAGACAGGAGAAATTAACCGAGTTGTTAAAAAAATCGATTATGACCGAAATTCAAAAGTCAGGAAAGATTTAAGAGAATGGATGAAGAAAGTCGGGCTTGCCTATCACTCCCCTCACAAATTCAGGCACGGCCATGCCGTTTATGGACTTAAAAACGCAAAGGATATCGTTGCATTCAAAGCAGTCAGCCAAAATTTAATGCATGCAAATTTAAGTATCACTGATGGGCTTTATGCAATGTTATCGGACAATGATGTTAAAAACCAAATTGCGGCCTTAGGGCAACAAAACACCAACTATGATGATTTACTCACCGATTCTCTCATAGATTTACTCTTAGCCCGAATCAAACAAAAAAGTCAACAATCAGTAAATATTTCATTTTGAGCAAAGTTACCTGGTTGACTTTTAAAAACTAAAGTGTGTGTTCGGTTTTTAATCTCACCGCAACTTGTTCAGGGAAAGCTCGTTAACTTGAAGGACATTGATGCGGTTTCAGGTCATTTGGAGTGAAATAACATCCTTGTTCATTGCTGAATAGAGCGCTTAACAGAAAACGCTGAATCACGAAAAGGATTGTTAGAAAATATGTTCCAAAAACCTTGCGCACTTTTAGAAAACTTGGTAACATCTCTCCACAACTGAATAACCTTGGCCAACTGGTCGCCAAATTAACTTCCTGCATTTTGTCCTCAGAAGCGACCACTAACGCAATCTCTTTGGGATTCAAAGAGCACCTGCGCTGGTGGTCGCTTTTTGCTTTAAGCCCCGTGCGGGCTTGTCAGGAAAACCATCCGGCCCCGGTTGTGCCAGGTAAATCCAATTCGGAGGTGTTTATGAAACACAACAAAGTGATCACCATCAGCCCTATTCGTATTGTCACAGCTCTGATTGTCTTCCTAATGCTAGTGACCGCCGGGTTCATTCTCTGGGCTCGCCTGCCAGCCCTGTTTCAACGCGAACAGCCTGGGATGAGCGCAGAAAACGCCGCCAGGACAGGCTTGGAGGCTTTCTTATCGGTTGATGCAAAGGCCGGACAAACAGCCTGGATCGATTCAATCTGCAAATTAGCCACGGATGCCGGCTGCAAAATGGTTACAAATGCCTACGCTCCGATGTTCTGGCCCTCCGTTGAAAAGGACTCGCTGCGCCTG
>CAIXAQ010000322.1 GCA_903917425.1 uncultured Bacteroidales bacterium | reverse complement strand
TATTTTTGGCACATTGTTGTCCAAAAATATTTAGAATCTCAATGTTTTCCATAGCTTGAAATGCCATAGGCGAAATCATTATCCATAGATTGCTGTTTACTTTCACAGGATTTGGATAAATTTCGATTGTATTATCGGTATGGTTGTCAATTCCGAGAAAAAAACAAGTATCAGAAGGTACCCGACAGTCGCCATTAACATTAATTGTCTGCTTTGAATCACCCTCAAAACACAAAGTCACATTCGGATATTCTAGTATAAGCGTGTTAGAAAGAAGACCATTTGTGCCTCCAATACCTTCAATAATTGATGCATTATTGCCTCCTTCAAGTGTATTCCATCTTCTCCTTGAAACACCGTCCATAGTCACAATTGTATCGATAGAAGAAACAGTAGCTCCTCCTGAATGTGGAATTAAATTGCCAGGTAATAAAGTAAAATCATACAGTAAATGCTCAGCGTTTTCATCATAATCTATAACAAAAACTTTCCTTTGAATTGTGTCTTCCCTCAATGCTCCGGTATATCCAGTCTCTAGAATGACATGAGAACACCAAATGTCCCTAATGGTATTATATAATTTATGATAGGTCAAGTTACCAAATGTAGTATCTCCTTTATAAAATGTTTCTCCTATGGATTGATACCGAAAAAGAATTGGTGGCGGTGAATTGATATAAGTTTCATGCCATACCGCATTCGTGTCAGGAAAGTGTATGTATGATTGCGCTCTTGTATTACCGCATAATATCAACAAAAAAAGAATAAAGGAAATTGTTAGTGTTCTCATACAATAGATCAGTTAATTTGCTTTAAAATATAATTGATAATCAGTAAATTCTAAAAACCTCTCATTTCATTGAATGTCAGTTTTTTGTCTTAGACTAAACCATAATTCATAACTTAAAACAACGTCATTTGAATTCCTGTCCCTAAATCGTCGTCTTCGGGGAAATCGGGCGGATTTACAGGAGGTATAGGTTTCATGGGTTCTTTTGCAGCTTTTGGCTGCTTTGGCACTTTTGGCACTTTTGCTAATTTAGGTTCCGGGAGACTGATTACTTCTTCGATTTCCACGAACAAATCTTCTTCAGGTGTATCATTGTCGTCCGATTCCAGCTCATCTTCAACTATCTCATCCTCATTTTCATCCGAAAGATCTTCCTCGGTTTCAATCTCAACTTCTTCAACTTCCTCAACAGGAATAGGTTCCAGCCAGGTGATGGATTTAACCGGGTTACTGCCAAGTTTTTTCCCTTTGGCCTTTGGCCCCATAACTTCCACAAACTCATCCAGAATTATTTCTTCGGGCTCCACAGGCTTTTTAACTCCTTCATTATCGTACTCTACATAGATCTGAGGTCGTTTATCAGCTGAAGTTGCCACAAATTTATTTCCATCTTCTTCGGGGAACAAGCAGGCTTTTTTATCCGAAAATTCAGGTATGAAACGTTTGACGAAATGAGCCTTTTTTACATCACTGAAATAGATAACCGTAAGCGCCTTAGCCGCATTAAATTTCTCGATGAGCGACATATCTTCCTCAAAATGATTCGATAAGTCGAAACTCATCAGGCGATAAAATCCTGATCGTGTGAGTGTTAGTATCCGGTCAGCTTCCTTAAAGGCCCCAAGATAAAGTCCGCGCTGATCGGTATTAAGTCGCATCACAGAATCGTCGTACCAGATGTCGCGTGCTCCAAGGGTCGAAAATCCTCTTTCGCCTTGTACAATCTTTTTTACAGCATTTTTACTCAGCACATTGCCTTGCGAACTGCGGCCTTTAATAGCCAAATCCGAAAAATCGAAATCGAAATGGAGTTTCTTTAACCTTGGTTTCGGTTTCAGGCTCACTTTAATTATTTCGGATTCGCCGTTTGGATTTACAGTAAAATACAGCACTTTCGAGCCGGCAGTTCCTTTTGTCAGAACATAATCCTTGTCGCGCACCACACCTGTAACGGCAAACCGCTTCACATACACCGCCCCCATCCGGCCATCCTGGTATACAACATGATACACAGTCCGGTCGTCATTCTTTTTAAACACATCGATATGAATCACATTTTTGCCAACAAAAGCTTTCTCAACGACGCGGGTAACGGCAAAAGTACCGTCTTCGCGAAAAACAATGATATCGTCGATATCCGAGCAATCGCAAACAAATTCATCTTTTTTCAGTCCGAAACCGGCAAAACCTTCAACACGGTTGACATAAAGTTTTTGTGTAGCAGCAGCAACTGCAGCGGCTTCAATGCTTTCGAAATTGCGCAGTTCGGTTTTCCGTTCGCGGCCAGCAGCGTATTTCGTTCGTATTTTTTCGTAAAACGCGATTACATAATCAATCAGGTGTTC
>CAIXAQ010000321.1 GCA_903917425.1 uncultured Bacteroidales bacterium | reverse complement strand
TATCAGCAAATATAAATTGAGCGAATGACATTCCTTCCAGCCTTGGCCTGGGAGAAGTGAGGCCTTTTATGTTTCTGATCACAAATGAATAGAACGGTTTGAAATCCTTCATAAAATCCAGTTCAACAGCAATGCAATAGCGTTGGTAGTCGTCCAGCAATACGGCAATATTTTTTTTAATCCCTAAAAAGTAAGCCAGCATTTCAGTTTCGGGTATATCTCCAGCGTTATTGTATGAAACGGCAATAAGCTGAGCAGGTGTAAGCTCGTCCCATCGTTCGGGAAAGGTGGCGGAGATTTTTCGTTGGATTCCGAATTGTTTGTACTGTAGGGAGATTTGCTTCAATGCGATAATGTGTTAATGTGCTAATGCGATAATGTGCTAATACGATGCTTCGACAAACTCAGCAACCTTATTAATAATTGTCCATTGTCAACTGTCCATTGTCCATTGACTTTAAGCCCAGAATGTTTTTTTACCTGAATTATCTCTGTGAGGTAAACCGCTGCGAGGCTGAGCATACCCGTTCCAATCCGCTGAATTTTCCAGCAAATAGCTTTTCAGAATTTGAAGGTAATGGTTTCCAAGGTTAGTATTTCTCTGAATGAGGGCAGCGATCCTGGGCTCAGGTGAAGGGGTTTTGTTTGAGTGGTCGGAAGCATTGCTTGAAATACTCTCGAAAAACAAGCCTTTATCGCCCAGGTCGGAGCTTGTTTCTTCCATCAGCAGGGCCGTGCTGAAATAGGGGATTACCCGGCGGATATAGGGCAGGATTTCTACAACTTTAGCATCAGGATTTTCTTTGACCATTTCGGATTTGATAAAATTGAAATTGACATTTCCGAGAACCAGTTTTATTTTGATATCCTCAACAACTTTCATGTGCAGCTTCAGACGCATGAAAAGCAGGTGGTTGGCCCCGATGAAATAATACTGGCTGAAAATATCCGTCCGAGGGATAAACATTTCTTTGAGTTGTTTCCCTGTTTCGCTTTCGTGAAATTCCGGAAAACAAAGTCTATCCGGGCCGTCAAGGTATTCCAGCATGGCATCAAGACCGTTGAAACCTGCGTTTTTGAAAAAGTCCTTGAGATTATCTTCCTGGTACTTGAACAGGCCTTTTACTTTTTCGGTTTCAGTGCGTTTGAAACCGTCGTTCATGATCTGCACGTTCAATAAATCGAAACCATACCAGTAAACCAGGTGAATTTCTGCCACCTGAGCCAGTTTAAGCAATTTTACTGTTGCTGCAGCGATGGTTTCCAGCGAAGGGGTGACAGGAGGATCCGGTTCGGGTACCACGATTTCATCCGGGCTTGCTGAGTAAAATTCCAGCAGTTTGTCGTGCATTTCGGCACTAATAACCTGACGTAAAAACTGGCGTTCGACGGTTTCAATGATGGGTTTCAAAACGTCAAAATCGACGGAAGAGCTGATTTTGAGTATTGCTCTTATTTCTTCAATGGTAGTGATCAGCATATCAGGAGAGCGTTTTTTTCGTACCGGCACCGGTATCGAGGGTTGTTAAAATAGTATTTCCGAAACGAAGCTGCACGTCCTTTATACCGTTAAATTCAAGCATGGCTTCCAGCGGGTCGAGGATATTTTGCCGGTCGAGCCAGGCATTTGCGATATTCACCAGAAAAGCCTCGCGTATGTTGCTTCCTCCCTGGTTCCCGGCATAGGTTCCGCCCGGCATCCCCGCGCCCAGCACATTCGGATTGATCATCAGGCTAAACAGAATTTCACTGTTTGCTGCAGCCGAAGTAACAAGTTTGTCGCCCTCTTTGTATTTGTTATCGAGCGGGGTAATTATCCATTGCTCTTCTACTTTTCCGTTGTTTGGGTTGATGTCGAAAAACGTAAAAAGTGGTTTGTCGGCATTTTCTGATCCACAAAGGTTGGTTTCAATGGAATCCATATAATCCTGAATGGCAGCCTGTCGGGTGAGGGTATCTTTGAAATCAGCTTCCGGAAATTTTTTATCCCAGAAAGCGTATGGAATCTGAACATGCCATTTCCAGTTGATCTGATTCTCGTAGGCTTTTTTCAGGAATTTGGGCACCACCATGGCGATATCCACCCATCCGGCGAGGTAGGAAGAGTACCAAGCTGGTTCAGGGTAGTAATCATTATTGCTCCATGAATCTTTGATGGCAAAGACAAAGGAATTTCCTTTGATTTTTCCGCCCATCCGTCGCCTGTCAAGGTCGGCATACGGATCAAAATCATCCAGAATATCAAAATCTTCAAATTCCTGACCAGGGAAGTCGGGGAACTTTCCGGAAACAATGCATTTTTCGATGATGCCATTTTTGGCAACCGTGTAGCGGCAGTATAAGGCATTAATCACTTCGATCCCTTTGATAGTTTTCCCTTCGGAGTCAGGAATAAGGTGAACATTGGCACAGCCGAATTTCAAATAATCGCGCAAAGCTTTCTCCAGGTAACGGCGGACCATCCTTCCCTGGCAAAAGTTAATAAGCTCTTTGTCGTTGATCACTTCCAGAATTTCAGCGCCATTGCTTTCATAACCGGTAACCCTGGCAGGAAAAATGCCCTGGCCCATGGTAAAGTTTCGGGTAAACTTTAAGCCGGTACTGAGAACGCCTACTTTTTTGATAATGTCGTTGCTGACCGAAGGGAAGTTGTTGGCATTCCCCCAGGAACAAAGCTGGTATTCGGAAAC
>CAIXAQ010000320.1 GCA_903917425.1 uncultured Bacteroidales bacterium | reverse complement strand
GTGAACTAAAATATTTCCGTTTATAACAAATACAAAAACTCCGTTCCCCGGAATCCTGACATTGTACAAAAAGGAACCTCCGTCAGTAAGTCTGATCGTTGAAATATATGCATCCTGATGGATCCATAAGGCATCATCCTGTTGAGCGTTATCCGGTGTAACCAGGGTTATCAGTTTGTTTTCGGCATCCTTATCTGCAAAGTATTTTTGATCGTACCTGGGCTTCAGGCCTTTTTCTCGCGGGAAAATCCATAACTGAAATAGTTTCACTGTCTCCGTTTCTGAATGATTGTATTCGGCATGATAAATGCCTGTTCCTGCGCTCATTACCTGTACTTCGCCCGGATTTATCACCTGTATATTTCCCATACTGTCGCGGTGTTCGAGCGCACCTTCGAGCATAATGGTAACAATTTCCATATTATTGTGCGGATGCAGATCGAAGCCGCCTCCACCGTCAATTGTGTCGTCATTCAGCACCCGTAAGCAACCGAATTGTTCGCGTGCCGGGTTGAAATAGGTGGAAAAACTGAAACTATAAAAGGTATCGAGCCAGCCATGATTAGCATGACCACGTTCAATAGCCGGATGTAATTCTGTTTTCATAAATTAAAGGTATATTTTTAGGTGCTTAATAATAACAATTCAGGCAGGAAAATGTTGGAATGAAAACGTGTAAATCCGGTCATCCTATCCTTTAAATCCCTGGTAGGGTTGCCGCATAAGGATAGAGCGGCCCAAGGTAATCTCATCTGTATAATCGAGTTCATCGCCAACCGGGATGCCGCGTGCAATGATAGAAATGTTTACCTCAAAGTGTTTCAGCATTTTATACAGGTAAAAATTCGTTGTGTCACCTTCGACCGTTGCCGGTAATGCCATAATGATTTCTTTAAAAGTGCCGCTTTCTGCCTTCGTAATGATGGGAGAAATACTCAGGTCGGAAGGTCCGATGCCCTCAACCGGCGAAATTATCCCGCCCAGAATATGATAAACGCCTTTAAATTGCCCGGTATTCTCAATGGCGAGCATGTCGCGGATATCTTCGACGACGCATAAGGTGGTGTGATCGCGTTTAGTATTGGAGCAAATATCACAGACTTCACGATCCGAAATATTGTTGCAGACGGTACAGTACTTGATTTCACTTCGAAGTTTTAATATAGATTCGCCCAATGCAGCAGCGATTTCCGGTTGTTGTTTCAACAGGTGCAAAGCCAGACGTAAAGCCGATTTTTGCCCGATTCCGGGCAGACGGGTAAATTCGCTGACAACATTTTTAAGCAGAACTGATGAATAATTGCCCTCCATGATTTTTCAAATTATCACCTCAAAAGTAGGTAATTTTTGCCCCATTTTGGCAAAACTCAGTTGAAACTTCAAACTATTAGAACGCAGGTATCCATGCTGGTTTGGCTAATTGCCGCAGTCAGACAGATAATGCCCGGAAATAATTGGTAAAACGTGGTTTACGCAACCGGATGATTTTCGTGAAATTTCTTTAGCCTGTATTCCAACTCAGGAAACTGGGCGCGCATTACCAACGATACGCAGGCACGAAGGCCTTCACTATGCTCACTTCCCGTTATTGAGAGCGATATGGCACTGATTCCATAATACAGCAATTCTTCAATCAGATCCGGTCCTTCAAAGCCAGGGTACATAATCGTAAAATAGAAACCATCCGCGATAGGTTGGTCAATATCTTTATCATAAACGATATGGAATCCGTTGTCGAGGAAGAGTTTTTTCATGATCTTGGCTTTCTCGCCATATTCCTTCACTTGTTCAACGAAATTGAATTTGCCTTCGTTGGCAGCTTTAAGGATAGCCGCCAGGGCGTATTGAGCCGAGTGAGCCGTTCCGGAACTCAATGAATATACAGTTCCAAAAATCATGGCGCGGCCAAACTGGTCGCTCGAATAATTCCGTAACAAATCTTCGGCCCGGGTATTGAATAATTTATTACTGATCACCATCATCCCGATTCGCTGTCCGGCATAACTGAAAGCCTTTGAACTACTGATCAGAAGTATGTAGTTATCAGTGTATTTGGCAACAGTGGGCTGGTAAGGCGGCACTCCCGGTTTGCTGTAATCTTTCCGGAAATCCATGCCAAAATAAGCCAGATCCTCTAAAATAACAACATTGTACTTATTTGCCAACTCTCCTATAATTCGCAGTTCCTGATCGGTAAAGCAAATCCAGGAAGGGTTGTTGGGGTTGGAATAGAGAACAGAGTGAATATTTCCTTTTTCAAAATACGATTCCAGTTTAGCCCTAAGTTTTTCGCCACGGTAATCATACACATCAAAACTCTCGAACTTATATCCCAGAACCCGGTGCTGCTGTTTGTGTACCGGAAAACCGGGATCGATAAATAGGGTTGTATCTTTTTCCTTGTTCATCCGCGAAAGTGTCATAAACGAAGCAAAACCACCCTGCATTGAACCAACAGTCGGGATGCATCCGGCCGGGTCGACATCGATATCGAGAAAGTTTTTCACAAACAGGGACACCTCTTTTTTTAACGAAGGGATGCCGTCAATATCGGGATAAATGGCAGCTACTCCCCGCTGTAATGCAGCAATTTCAGCGTCCGTGCCAATCTGGGCAGGAGGTAATCCGGGAACGCCCATCTCCATGCGTATGAATTTTTTACCCGATGCTGATTCGATATTATCGACAAGACGTTTTATTTCCCTGATCGTGGCTTTACCAACAACAGGAACATTAAGTTCCTTTATCTTTTCACTTACAATGTCAAAATCGATAGGGGTGCTGTTAACTGCTGCTTTCATCAGATTACGAGTTACTTACATGAATAAATTACCATTGTTAAATACTTCACAAAGGTTAGAAAAGGGAATGTGATAAAAAAGAAAAATTTCAAATATTTTCAAATAATAATTCAGATAAAGCAAAACGAATCTTGATTCCAGCTATATTTATAAAGTTGGACGGCGCGGCAAGGCGATAAATGTCAGAATACGATAAATCTGCTGAAATCCACCTGTTTAGAAAATGTTTATATTACTGATATTCAGGTTCTTTGAGAAACTTTAAAATTATTATTCTCGTATCAAATCTCTGAGAACTACCGAAGCGCAGTAACAACCGAAGATTGCCGGCATATACGAAATGGTTCCAACATTGGATTTTTTATTCGATTCTCCTTCCTGAAGAACCACCGAACTGCGATCAACCACTTCCGGTGAAAAAACGACTTTTATACCTTTCCAAACACCCATTTTGTGTAAACGCTTTCGCATGTAATAGGCTAATTTGCAATTATAAGAGTCGTTTATATCTACAACACTGATCATTGAAGGATCGAACTTTCCACCGGCACCCATCGAACTTACAACCGGTAAACCAAGTTGAACGCAGGTAAAGAGCAGAAAAACCTTGGGAGATAGTGTATCGATGGCATCCACAACGTAATCATAGCCTTGCTGAAGAATTTCAAGAGTCCGGTCATCCTTAATATATTCATTCAGAACAGTTAGCTTCAGGTCAGGATTAATATCCATGAGCCGCTTAGCCATTACTTCTGTTTTAGAAATGCCTTCGGTACTTACCAAAGCCGGAAGTTGACGGTTTCGGTTGCTCTTGTGAACGGTGTCGCCGTCAATAATGGTCATTTTACCAACACCGGCACGGCAAATCTGCTCGGCAGCCATGGCACCAACGCCGCCCAAACCGGCAATAAGCACATGCTTGCCGCGCAAGGAAGAAAGATGTTCTTCCCCTATCAGTAGTTCGGTACGGCTAAGCCATTGGGTTGTAGGCATGAAGGATTAATAAAGAATTTGCGAAGATAAGTAATCTCCGGCTGATGAAATGCAGGTTTTAATTTTCGAATGTAACTGATGAGCATTATCTGGAATCAATATTTTTAACGCGAATCATTTTTTTATATAGCCTTTGTTATATACGTTAAGTAACTGTTAATCCGTATTATGCTTAATAATCTGATTTGCCGGATTTTAATGTTTCAACCAGCAATTTAGAGTAAACTGGCTATACACCTGCATTTTTTCCCTAAATTTGCGTTCTTTCAAGTATGGGATCAAAGAATACCGGTAATGATGGAAATGGTTAATGTGAGTTGGATCGTTACGCTGCTTGCAATAATAGTGATCTTTTTTGTCCCTTCCCGATATAAAGCGTACACAGCAGCCTTTGTGGTATTGATAAATTCCTTCATTACTTCATGGTTAGCTTTCCCGGCACTGAATGGACAAACAGTTGAACTGTCGATATTTGCGGGAACTTTTTTGGGCGATATCGCTATTCGTATCGATGGTTTAGCAGCCTGGTTTATATTTATTATCAATTTCACTTCAGTGACAGGCGTATTTTATGGTATAGGTTACCTGGAAGCTTACAATAACCCGTCTCCAAAGCTTATACTTCATTGGTCTCTATTCATTTTATTTCATTTGTCGATGGTTTGGGTCTGCATGCTGCAGAATGGTTTTGCATTTCTCCTGGCATGGGAACTGATGTCGCTTACCTCGATGCTGCTGGTAATATTCGATCATACGAATGCGCAAACTCTTAAGGCCGGAATCAACTACCTGGTTCAGATGCATATAAGTGTTGTATTTCTGACCATTGGCTTTATCTGGGTTTATAGTTCAACAGGATCGTTCAGTTTCGAGGCAATCCGTGGCTTTTTTCAGTCGAATAATAATATCTGGCTGTTCCTGGTATTCTTTGTTGGGTTTGGAC
>CAIXAQ010000319.1 GCA_903917425.1 uncultured Bacteroidales bacterium | reverse complement strand
TGCAGTAATTAGTATAAATGAGCAGAAAATACAAATTCCAAGGGAGGTTACAAGGGGCATGGATTGAAAATTCGCGCCAGCGGGGGAGGGAAGTATAGCTCCGCACGCGTCAGAAAATAAGACGCGCGCGAACGGGTGGAAGTATAGCTCCGCAAGCGTCAGAAAATAAGACGCGCGCGAACGGGGATTGAAAATCCGTGCCAGCGTGTGTGATAATTACTAACTCATGAAAATTCTAAAAAATCAGATGCGTTTGTTCTGGAAGGACTATATGAAAACAATTTGACAAAAAGTCTTATATTTGTTTTCATTTTTTACAATCCATAATTCTATAAACAGACTGGTAATTATTACTATTGGCTATTACAAAGGCATCCTATGAGAAAATCCATTATAATTACAGCCATTTGTTTTATAATCACTTTTTCAGATATTCTGGCCCAGAATGATCAAATATTTTCTTCAGATGGAAAATTTTTCACTAATGTTGAGCAGCGTTCGATATTAGTTGGAAAAATTGAAAATCTTTCCAAACTAAAGAATTTACCTTTAACAATAAAACTGGATGTTCATGATCTATCTGTGAATAGCTCTCATTCATTTGTTACTTACATTCATGATGATGGTAGCTTTCTCTTTGATATCCCTTTATATCACTCAGTTAATGCATCTCTTAATTTTTGCAATCGTTCAGTCGACATCTATCTCCGAACAATGGATAGCCTGAATGTATTCATTGAAATCAATGAAATTGTAGATGTTATTTTTAATGAACCATATCGTTATTTTACTATTGATTCAATCTATTATGACAAAAAACACGCCTTTTTCCAACACCTGTTTAAGATGTCCAATAGTTGGATTAATGATCAACAAATCCCTCTTTTTTATACTCATACTTCTACTGACTTGAATCCTTATGCAAAAAAAGACCTATATCTTAATTTTGAAAAACAAATTCTTGCTGATATTGACGACATCGCACCCTATGATTCGAGTAGACCAAATGCTATGTTGCTAAAAGACCACATGGTTTATTCTGCTGTTTGCCGGTTGAATATGTATATCATCCGATTTGGATTGGAGGTGGAAGATAAGGCTGAGAGAATGAAGTTTTACGAGTACCTTACTGATGAGTTTGTTTACAACACAAATGCATTTGCAACCTCATACTTTCAGTATTTCCTGGATATGTACAGGAGTAATGTCAAATGCCTAAGGGGTGAAAACCCTGATTTTAATGCATTTGATTCAAAACGGGATACTACTGAACAGTTGATAATCGAAAATATTGAGAAAAGTACAAATGTAATTTTCAATCAGAAAAAAGACATTTGGCAGGAATACATAGCAGCATCAAATATTTATTCCTGCCTACGGGAAAAAAGTCTAGGTATTACCGCGCTAAGTCATATAAAACAGTTAATCTCCAAAGAGTTTACCGATAAGTATTTGCAGCAACTATTAACGGGTTACTGCCTTGAAGAAGAAAAAAGAATTCAGGTCGCTGACACGATTTCAATACCTGAAAATGCAATTTTATTAAATAATCCATTGATAAATGGCAATCAACTTTTGAGTGAAATAATTGACGCTAATAAAGGAAATGTGCTTTATATAGTTTTTCTTGATGCGTTAATTAATTCAACGGAATCCGGGATACAAAAAATAAAAAAACTCCAGGAGAAATATAGGGACAAGGCAGTGAAATTCATTTTTCTAAGCGGTAGTATTTCTGAGGAAGACCAATGGGAAAAAGCGATTCGTACCCATCAGATTGAAGGAACACATTACCTGCTATCAAAGGAGCAAACAAGAATATCTTATATGAGAAGATATCTTATTCCTTCTCAAATTTTGGTTTCAAAATCAGGTAAAATTAACGATGCTAATCTTTCGGAGCTTTGCGACCTTGAATTATGCAATATAATAGATAAGCTTCTTCTTGATATTGAATAGTGACACTCAGAATCTACCAAACCTAATATTTATGGTATGCAATAGTCAGTAAAAGGAAGACCCCACTACCACTCGAACTTATCTCCCTCGTTGGAGCGCATCTTATTTTCAGACGCGTAGCGGTAAAATTTTCCTTTCTACTTGGGTTAATCCACTAGTTCGCGCGCGTCTTATTTTCAGACGCGTGCGGGTAAAATTTCGTTTAGTATTTGGTTAATCCTATTCTTGCGCACGTCTTCCGACGCGCGCAAGAATAGATCTAAATTATTTTTATTTTTTCCATTCCGGTAATCGGCCGGGAGTGGGAGGAGCACCGAGTTTTTCAACTTCTTTTTCAATTTCTTTCAAATCCGTTTCGCCAATGCGTTTGATCTGATCGTACACCGGTGGAAACTCAGCCATCAGGATAGCATACGCATCGAGTTGCATCTGGGTGGGAGCGCCGGT
>CAIXAQ010000318.1 GCA_903917425.1 uncultured Bacteroidales bacterium | reverse complement strand
TGATAATCCTGCGAATGAGCATACATTTACGAAAATGGAGCAGATTGGAATGATAGGTGCATCTATCCACATATCCCAGCCCTATCCTAGAAATTGTAAAGACCCTGTTAAATACTGGGAATCAATTAATGCCTGGGAAAGAGTTCTTGACAGACATCCAAAACTAGTTGTTGTATGCTCTCATATGATGAACATATTTTATTCTGATGAACAATTGGAATATTTACAGTATTTCCTTGAAACTTATCCAAATGTATATCTTGATATTGCAGCCAGATACAAAGACTTTTTCATTATGACCCCTGAAAAAATACGTAATTTCTTTATAAGATATGCCGACAGAATTTTATTTGGTACAGATATAAGTGATCAACCTCAAAAAGGTAAATATCAGGAGGTTGCTGATAAATATAACTTATGCTTCAAGATCCTTGAAACCGATGGAATATTCAATTCCGAATTTTTCAATCCGGATACTAAGGGAAAAACTATACAGGGAATATCGCTTCCTGTCGAGGTATTGGAGAAAATTTATTACAGGAACGCTATGAAAGTATATCCGCGAGTTAAGGATGAATTAAAGAAATTAGGTTATAATGTTGAATAATAATTATTTAGCTATCTATCAGGAAACTTGATAGAATTGGGGTAAAAGAATTCAATGACGGCATGGTTGCAACTTTTGTCCGTTCAGGGTACTTAAAAAGAGCGAGTGTGAGAGCGAGCACCAGCTCATTTGATGGACCAGGGCGTTGTCAATGTAATTTCGTTAATAGCGTAATGAGTCTTCATCCATTTTCGTTACAACTTCACCTTCAAAATTGTAAACTTTCACATGGGTGTTGGAAGAAACATCGGAACTCTGAGGTGTTATTACAACAAAATTCATCGTTGTACTATCCACTCCGGGATTATTATCAACCCATGTTCCCGAGTTCGCATAGATTGATTTTATCCCATTATTGGTGTAAGGAATGATTTTGGCTATGTGTGTGTGTCCAAAAACTACGATTCTTATAGTGGAGTTTGGATTACTAAAGTATTGTATATTTGCCTGAACATCTATACTATCAGTATTAACCTGGTTCGCAAATGCCCTTGCAACCGGGATATGGACTGCCACATTGTTGATGGTTTGTCTTTCTTCCCAGTTGTCAAATACCCCTTTGAAAAGGTTCATATCAATAAATCCTCCGGGAATTAATTGATAAGGTACTAGATCGTTGACTGAATAAGTTTTTGTGAATCCATTAATATTGGTCACAATGATCTTTTCATCAAATTTATTTTTAATGGGAAATTGTTGCATTAACCCTACCTTCCAACCTTCCCATTTGTAAAACGCTAAAGTCTGGCTTTCAGAAACCACAGTATTCGGGGTTATTTCGGCTAAAGTGTCGCCAGCTTCTGAACAGTTTTGCATAAAATGGGTCGTTTGTATTCTATTGGCAAAATATGCTGTTGGATAAAAAGAACCCGGCACGCTATCTGAATTTGAAATCGGGTCAGGTGCGGCGATAAAACTATAGCGGTTGCCATGTTCAATGGCCAAAACAGGCATACTTGCCGGAGTGTAAGTGCCTAACCCTTCTGCATCCCGCGCCTGATGTATGCCCGGGAGAATAAGGTCAACATTAGCAGCAGTTACTCCCATATCATGATTCCCCTGAACATAAGTAACAATAATTTTATTTTCCTGAATTATCTGGTTAAGGG
>CAIXAQ010000317.1 GCA_903917425.1 uncultured Bacteroidales bacterium | reverse complement strand
TCGGTGGGTATTCTTATAAGCACTTTTTGACTCGGCCAGCAGTTTGGCACGTTCCTGTTTCTATCAGGCCTCATGGGTGCATTGGCAACAGATGTAAAAGCTGATGTTTGGGTTGTTGACAGCAAAACGAATGATGTTAACCAATTGGGCAGGCTGGATGTTAGGAATCTTAGGGCAGTGCAAGGCATAAACGGCGTTAAAGAAGCTTTTCCGCTTATAATTGCAGCCGCTGCATGCAATTATAAAAATGGTACAAGTGGTGCTATAACCCTGATTGGTGTAAATTCAAGCCACTTATTTGCTGTTCTGGATAAAAATAAAATTACAGCAGGAAACACTTCCGATTTACAACTGGACGGCGCCGTGAGCGGCGAATATTTTGAAAAGAAAAACCTTGGAGGCAATATTGATATTGGAACCGATTTTGAGATTAATGGCAAAAGAGCCTATTTTGCCTTACAGACAAAAGATTTCCGCGGTTTCGGCAGTAGTTTTTGCGTTACAACCATCGAAAGAGCCCGGTTTTATTCCAATCAATCGGTAAATAACATCAGCGCTGTTTTAGTTAACCTGGAATCAGGTCAGAATGTGGATGAGGTTGTAGCTGATATCAATGCCAATATTTATGGAGTTCGGGCCTGGCCATCAAAAAAGCTTGCCTTATCTTCAGTAATGAAAATACTTATGAGCAGCGGAATAGCCTTAAGTACCGGAACGTTGATCATTTTTGCTTTGATTGCAGGATTTTTCATCATCGGGTTAACCATGTATTCATCCGCGCTCGACCGGCTGAAAGATTATGGAACCTTAAAAGCAATAGGCGCAGGGAATAGATATATAAGCCGGTTAATTCTGACTCAGGCTTTGCTATTTTCTGTTGTTGGCTTTTTGGTTGGCTTATTGTTGCTTGAGGTGTTCAGAAGAGGGGTTGAAAATTCCGGTTTAATTTTCTCATTCTCCCCTATTATGTTACTGGCCATGTTCGCTACAATAGGCCTGATATCGTTGAGCGGAGCTTCATTTGCTTTAAGCAGGATAAGAAGTGTTGAACCTGCAACAGTTTTCAGATAATCATAAAATGATTTGCATACTTAACAAGCCTTTTTAATCAGAGCATCTCAAAAATCCAAACCTATGTCAATAAATTATTTATCTAAATACCGGATTAAAAAAGTCATATATAATGGCATGATTTACTTAAGATTAAGAGGAAGTTCATTTATTGTTCTGGCAATATTAGTACTAATGTCTGTTCCTATTAAAAGCCAAAATGTATTGACTTTAAACCAGGCTATAAATAACGGATTTTCGAACCGGAAAAATATTCAGGCCGGCAAATCCGACCTGCTTATCCGAAAGCTTCAGACTGAAGCGTTATATAAAAAATACTGGCCGCAGGTTTCAGTGGAATATACTTACCTGTACAATCCTATATTACAGACTTCTATCCTGCCCATCGGTATGTTTAATCCGGCTTATCCTGCAGATGCTACAATGAGTCTGAAGTTTGGAACTACATGGTCGCAAACAGCCGGAGCTACAGTTATACAGCCATTGATGGATTTATCCATACCAAGGCGTATTGATGAATCGAAATTGCAAGAACGGATTACTGTGGCTTCGCAGGCGCAATCAGAATACGAGCTTGCCTTTACCATAGCGCAAACATATGTCGAAATAAGTTTGCAGGAATCAAAAATCAAATCAGCCATTGCCGATACTATCAGAACATTTATTAGCTACAAATTACTAAATAATAAGTTAATAGAGAAACGTTTGTTAAAATCCGATCTGAATAAGTCGCTGATTAACCATAATAATGCGGTACAGCTATTAATGGATGCGTTGTCCGAATTGATTGAAGATAAAGTGTATCTGTTGTTTTTAACAGGTGAGACCGCTATTGAAAAATCAGATTTTGGAATTGACACAGGCTTTATTAAGCAATACAACCTGTCTGTTTCGGGCATTCTACCTGATCCTGAATCTATTCCGGAACTACAACAATTAGATTTTCAGGCGCAACTCACAGGCATACAGGTTAAGTCAGAAAAAGCGAAACACATGCCAACTTTGAGTATGAAAGGATTTATTGGTGCCAATCAATACACAAATAATTTTAACCCAATTGAAACTAATACCTGGTTTGGCTTTAGTTATGTTGGTATAGATTTGAAGTACCCTATATTTTTTGGCGAAAATATTCTGAAAAACATACAGGTACTCCAGTTACAGTCTACCCAGTATAATCAGCAGAAGGAAGATAAATCGGCGCTTTACGCCAAGGATGCTTACACTTCAAAATTAAAGATGGAACGTGTAATGTCACAACTAAAAACAATGGAAGAAAACCTTGCCCTAAGCATTGAATCTATTGACATAACCCAGGCTCGTGTAACTGAAGGGCAGGAATCCGCGTCAACACTCAACCTTGATGAAGCTGATCTCCAAAGTCTTAAGGCTGATTATGAGATAAATAAAAAGCAATTGTGGGATAACTGGCTAAACTACCTGAAAGCTTCAGGGCAGCTTAATATTCTCTGGAAATAGTGTTTCAGAACTCAACTGCAAAGATCATACTTAAGTTAAAAATCAAGCTTGAATATTCTCAAATCTATTGATAATGAACGAAATAAAATTCAACACTAAATGAATATAAATCCAATACCCGTTTATTTGTTGTAACTTTCAGCACAAATATCTTTATACCGGAAATTTCGATATTCAGGTCACAGTAAATTTACTTCTAAGAATTATAAATTATGTGTTTTTCAGCAACAGCCAGTTTCGCAGGAGGTGTTATTATATCTGCTATCGGAGTAGCCGTGATAACAAAGGTTCACAAACCTTCACAGCTTTTATTTGCAAGCATCCCACTGTTTTTCGGGTTACAGCAATTTACGGAAGGTGTTTTATGGCTAACAATACCTGATCCGGACTATGCCGGTATTCAGAAAATTGCCACATATTTATTTTTAATAATGGCTGATGTCCTGTGGCCGGCCTTGATTCCATTAGCAATCCTGAAGATGGAAAGTGATACACGTAAAAGAAAAATTATCCGGATCCTCTTATTAACCGGCCTATCTGTTTCTATCTACTATTCTTGCTGTTTATTGTTTTTGAATGTTACACCGCAAATTATGGGTTATCATATCTTATATAATTCCGATTTCCCTAAATTGATAGCTATTCCGGTTTTTATTCTCTACCTCATCGCCACGCTTACTCCACTCTTTATTTCAAGTATCGAACGAACGCATATGATGGGTATTCTGATGTTTTTTTCATGCCTGGTTACGGCTATATTTTTTACTCAGTATTTAACTTCTGTGTGGTGCTTTTTTGCAGCATTAATAAGTGGGGTAATCTACTGGATACTCAGCGATGCTAAGAAGAAATTCAGGTTTGATAAACTCAATTTATTGAAAGACAAAATCCTTTTGCATTGAAATTGAATCAGTCAGTTTTTTCTTTGTTCTTGTCTGATATTCAGCAATATCTTTACTAAAGTTGATTTACGCCGTCACACCACACAAGGCCTGAAGGCTGACATTAACCGCTTTGTGGAACAGCAGCAAAAATGCGGAATATATACCTCATATTGGATATTGTAATCGGTACTCCCTGCAGCTAGATAGACAAAGCTTTTCTCGAAGTTTTTGAAAAATTAACCCGACACTACGCCGAAAACCGTTTCGAAGTCGAAGGTTGGAAAACAAACAGCCATTACCTGCTAAATGAAAAAATTATCATGCCCTGGGTTACCTAAATAATTTATAGGGTTCACATGGGAGTTAGGTATGGCTCAGCAGAAACTGTGGACGACTTTGTAAAAGCACTGTGCTACATTACTGGCAGGAATTACGATAATTGCACCCCTCTATGTCGCTTTGTTTCTGATCTGAAATATGATTTCGGGGTTTGGTATTCCTTGGGTTTCTTCGAAATAAAAGGCTTCAAAAAAGGTACAATGCATTTCAAATTTCAGGATCCTAACCTTTGGGCCTTATTCAATCATAATATCAGAAGAATAAAAGGCTTCCCACTCTATGAAAGCATAAAACAGCCTGAAAAATAAAATAATAACCTAAAGACCTGCCTCTGAGCAGGTTTATTTTTGTCCTTTTTATTTTTATCCCGGGAATATACATTTGCCTCTCATTTAAAACTAACCTATTCCCATGACCATGAAAAAAATCCTTGCCTTTTGCCTGCTGCTTCTAATTGGCAGCTTCGTGCATGGCGGTAGCTCTCCGCCTCAACCCATTCTTCCCGAAATCTCTCCGGGGCTCTATCCTTGTCAGAGTGCCGACTGCTTCGCCCTGGCTTTGCCTGTCGTAACTCCTTATGCGATCAACCTAGCAGTTGTTCATTCAGAAGTTTTTTCGGATCCTGCTATTTTAGGAATTTTTATCCTTTCCCCGACCTCTCAGGAAAAACAGATCCTACTGCCTACTTCTGATGTTCCTAGACAACAAGCCTTCATCCGAAATCCTTTGAAAAGCGATATCGGTACTAATAAAATCAAACCTTCCAATGGCGGATATCTAACTTGCTCTATTCTGCCAACTTTGTACAACTGCCCTCTTCCTGCCTCCTAACTTTTCTCCATTGTTTGGTTCGTGCTGCCCGGCGCCGTGAGGTGGCCGGGTTTTTTGTTTTGTCCTTTCCTTTTCCGGGTTCTCAGAATATGTTTGCTTAAAAATTAATCCATGCTAAAAATCCGTCGCGCCAACATGCTCAGGGAATATGATATCAAATCTGATCCCCAGGGCAAACAGGTAACATTCTCTATCCGGTTTATCAAGATAAACGGAGAGTCTGTTTTCCTTCCCAGGGCAGTAGCTACCGGCCTGAATTGGAACGTAGCCAAAAGCCGGATGCGGGGTGTCCGGCC
>CAIXAQ010000316.1 GCA_903917425.1 uncultured Bacteroidales bacterium | reverse complement strand
TTTAATCGGGCGAAATTATATCCTGTTTTGGATAAAATCTGAATACTCTCCAAACTCAAAAACTACTCTTTACTAATTGGCTCTGACCATTTCTTTAACATAGCAAACCATATTATTTAAAAATCTAATCCAAAAACCATGAAAGCAGCAAGCATCACAACTCACGAAAGTTCGTTCCAGTCCAGCGGATTGGATAGTTTCGGAAAGAAGTTTATTTTAACTGAAGGAACTTTTACCATTAAAGGCACCACCGAAACCATCAAAATAATGGATTGTGCCAGGGATAACGGGGATAAATCCTTCTTTTACCAGGAAGAGACCGCCAAAAAGAAGATAACCCTTCATTTTACAATGGGTTACCTTAAAGGCGACATTGCCACTTTAACGAAGCAGCATGTATCTGTTCCTTTTGTTGTTGGGCGCAATGGTTTGATTTATAACTTATTTGCTTCCAAATACTGGAGTTATCACCTCGGACCCGGAGCAATAGGCGGTAATACAGAAATGAGTAAAGAGTGTATCGGTATTGAAATTTCGAACATCGGCCCTTTGAAATTAATTGGCAACAACCTGGTAACCACTTATTCCGACACCGACGTCTATTGCTCGCTGGCTGAAACACAGTATTACACCAAGCTCAGTACAAAGTTTCGTGGAAATGAATACTTTGCCACGTTCACCAATGTGCAGTACGATGCCATAGGGAAACTGATAAAATTCCTATGCGCTAAATACAACATCCAGAAAAAATTTCTGAACGAACCTTCACGCTACGAAATTATGACAGAGGCCGGATTCAGGGACTTCAACGGAATTGTGAGCCATGCAAACTGCAGGGCCGACAAAGCGGATATTGGTCCTGCGTTTGATTGGAATAAGGTTATTCAGGCTGTTAATTCCTGATGACGACAGGGTTGAGAGTCATCATTTGAGCTTTATTTCCATTTAAGGATTATATATAGCTCATCATTTTGCGATTGATTCAAATCCAATCTTAATCAGATCCCAAATTTCAGAACTATTGGTTTTTGAAATTTGGGATTAATATTTTGGGGTCAAGAGTATGATCTAAAATCTGGATGGTAAACGGGTATGAAAAAGGCAAACAATGCCAACTTTCAACATCCTGAGCATCTAACAGCCTAAAATACTAACAACCTAATAGTCTAATAACCAATACTCTAACAGCATTTTGGCATCCTCATCGACTTATAAGCGTTGAGTTAAATTAAAGTAAATAGAATTGTAATTTATCCCCTTTTCGAAGGTCCCTTCATAATTAATTGAGGATGATAGTTTCTTTGTGATACGCCAGGTTAAATCCATTTCACCCATGTTTTGTATCAATGGGACTTCCGCATTTGCGAACTTATAATTTACGTACCTGTAGCCTATTCCACCCGAAAGTATTCCGGGAATCAGATCGCGCGAAAGTCCGAGGCTGTATATACTGCCATTTATATAGCTGGTTTCCATAAAGGTAGCCGAAAGGGTGGCGGAGGCTTTAATCCACGGCAATTCGCTGTATGTCAGATAACTGTAAAGATTTTTAGATGGCTTTGGATCTGATTTACTGAACCTGTAACCTGCATTCGCGCCTAATGTAATTTTCTTCCCGGGCCGGTAGCTCACCTGAAACATGTATCCCTTCATTGTGGCCGCTTCCAGCAACTGATCAATGATGCTTTTATAATAGGTTTCATAATAGATTATATTCTGTCTTTCGCTGTACGAAATCGAGAGTGATAACTGCTTAATAATCTTGTACCGAAGCGAAACGTAAAAATTTGAAAGTGTGGGTGTGTTGTTTTGAGTGTAAGTAGTGTCCACACCCTGAATATCCCTGACTTTATTATACAGATCGAACTCTACGGAACCAAAGAAAAACAACTTAGGCAGAAGTGAGTTGGAATGCTGCAGGTAAGCAAACCGCCGGTCGGTATTGCCGTTGTTGGTTTGTTCGATAAAGGCCAGCGAAGTCTGTGCACTGCCACCTTTTTTGTTTGTATAGTCGTGCCCGACATAACCACCATATTGTAACAGATTGGCATTGAAGCTATAATCCATATAATCGGGTCGTGTGCCGGCAAAAACACCCAGTGTAAATGCTTTTATCTTGGTTTCATATTGCAGTCCGTCAATTGCTCCGGCATTTGACAAGCGCGGATTGATTTTCCGCCCAAGCCAGATGTTATTGCTTTGATTAAACGCATAATTGAGCGACAGGCTGTAAATTTTCAATCCATTATTAATATTGCTTTGAATTTCGCTCCATTCGTTGATTTTATGCGCAAAGGAGATATAGGTTTCGGCCGATAATTTGGAGTTGCCGATATTCTGTGCAGTCATCGAAAAATTGTACCGCATACGCTGTGAAAAATCAGAAACATTCGAAAAATTGGAATATGCAGAAGCCGATATACGTCCGCTGATATCCTGTTTCCGGACCGTCTGGGTATCCTTTTTTACAGAAACTGTATCCACTTTAGCAACCACAGGCAGTATTATAACTGGAGCTACCGCTACTTCGGTGGGTTCAGAAG
>CAIXAQ010000315.1 GCA_903917425.1 uncultured Bacteroidales bacterium | reverse complement strand
CATCAGCAACCAATTTGGCTTTGGATTGTGCAAGGTCCTGGATAGTAGTGTTGTATATTTCCTTTAGATATTGGCCAAAGGCGGTGGGGGTTATGAATTTTTTGTCGGCAATGCGTTCCAATAATGGGGTGTTGACTTTATGGCCTAATGCGGTAACGAGGAATGGAGTCAGATTAAGGCATGCTTCTGCAAGTTCGGATTTGTTAATTGATTCAGTATCAATATCTCCTCCTCCCCGAGCTATAACCAGAATATCTACATTGGGGTTATTTGCTGCCTGAACGGTTGCGATCATTTCGGAAATGGATGAAATATTCGTTTGAATGAAGTTGATATTGTACAATGAACCGGCTTCAGACATCTGTTCGATGATGTCGTGCTGAATAATTGCTGTTCTGCCGATGATTATACTGATGTTTGGTTTGCGGTCTTCGAAGATGCAGTTTTTGATAAAGCTATCCAGGTCGCGGAATCCTTTTTCTGATTTTTTCTGTTGTATTTCGAGAGTGCGGATCTCTTCGGATGTGTATTTGTTTTGAGTTTGATTTACCAGATCGGTGACGTTAGCTAGAAGGCGCACGGTGCCATCCTTTTCTGCTTTCTTGGTAATGTAGCAGATGACTTCAATGGTTTTATTGCTGGTGATTTTGTTGCGAATAAGGGCTGGTACAATAAGCTGAATTGTGTAATCAGAGGATTCGTCTTTCAGTTGGTCGTAATAGAAACCACTATAAGGGGTTTTACCGGTTGCGTGGTAAATGCCTCTTAACCCGATTATTTTATTAGTACCTGGAATGGCTATAATATTTGAAAGGATATTTATTATTGATGCAGGGGAGTACACCGGCAACTCTGGTATACTATTGATTGGAGATAGTGCGTCGGACATAAGAACAAAGTTAATGCTATTTTTTGAAGACCTCAGCTCCTTCCCTTCTAAAACCTCATCCGCCCTTCGGGCACCTTCTCCTTGAAAAAAGGAGAAGGAAAGCGGATTTATTTATTTTTTTGAGGCGTGACCTGTTAAAGGAGATTGGTGGTAATTCTTATTTATTTGTTTGGTTTTCAATTGATTTGGCTATTTCTAATCTTTCAGCCATTGTTGAATTATCCGTTTCTCTTTTTGCCTTTCGTGCCTGGTGGTAACCGGATGTATATGGAAACTTGATAAAAGCTCTTTTCTCTTCTATGAGTAATCTTTCACCAATAGGTTGGATTAGCTGTTTATCATTTACTAAAGGATTTTTAATTTTTGGATCAATAGGGTAAGCATTCATCAATTTGGAGTCGTAATGATTGAGCATTGAGGTGATGCGAGATAATTCAGTTCCGGAATTAATCCATTTTTTTGCTTCGCTGTCGGTGAGAATTACGGGCATACGGGGATTGCCGATTTGACGGAGTAAGCTGTTTGCGGTGGTTGTTATGATAGCGAAGGAGTTTTCTTTAAAACCTGTTTTGGGATTTAACCAGGTGTCCCAAATACCGGCCATTGCAAATGGGTTTTGATGATTACGAAGATAGATGAGGTAGGGTTTATTTAATCCAAGAGCTGTTGGACCTTCAATAAATGCAGATGCAATTACAATGCAGCGTTGGGAGCGGATGGGTTTGCGGAAGGCTTTCTTTAGTATTATTCCGGTGGCTCCCCGGAATGTGGGGTTGTCTTCTTTGTTGGAATCGCCTTCGGCGCGGGCATTGAAAAGATTCATTTCGGATTTTGCCCAGAAGGGGGTTAAACCGAATTTGAATAGTTGGATTTCGTAAGGTTTGTCATTGGTGATTACGTGTGCGTATTGGCCGGGAGAAATGTTGTAGTTGTTCTCAACTATTATGGATTGAGGAGGAATGGCGAACCTG
>CAIXAQ010000314.1 GCA_903917425.1 uncultured Bacteroidales bacterium | reverse complement strand
TACTGTGTGCTTCTGGTTTGTTCCTTATTCATCGCTACGGCTATTGAAGCTCAGGTGCGTATGCCGGGTATTTTTGCCGATAATATGGTATTGCAGCGCAATGTTTTAATCCCGGTATGGGGTTGGGCAAAGCCAAATGAAAAAGTAGAAATACAGTTTAACAAACAGGTGAAATTTGCCCGGGCGGATAAAACCGGCAAATGGACCGTAAATTTAGATGCCGAAAGCGCAGGCGG
This sequence comes from uncultured Bacteroidales bacterium, assembly GCA_903917425.1. Taxonomy (GTDB): domain Bacteria; phylum Bacteroidota; class Bacteroidia; order Bacteroidales; family UBA4417; genus UBA4417. Next base: position 13,408 of record CAIXAQ010000314.1, on the reverse strand, counting down.
CCCTTACGAATTGCTTGTTAAAGGAACAAATACGATCCGGTTAGAAAATGTACTGGTCGGCGAAGTGTGGCTTTGCAGCGGCCAATCCAATATGGAATGGACAGTCGGCCAATCAGATAATGCCAAAGCGGAAATTTCATCCGCCAACTACCCGTTCATCAGGCATACCAAAGTTGCGCACGAAATAAGTTCGTCGCCGGAAACCGATATCACTACTGTCGAATGGATCGTATGCGATTCGGCAAGCGTTGCCGATTTTTCAGGCATAGGATATTTCTTTGCCAGAAACCTGTATGATAAACTCAAAATCCCTGTAGGGCTGATAAATAACAGTTGGGGAGGTACCAATATCGAAACCTGGATCAGTCGCGGGGCTTTTGAAAACAGCGACGAGTTCAAAGAAATGATAGCCGGTATGCCAAGGGTTAACCTGGATTCTTTATCAAAGCTAAAAGTTGCTTTTGTGTCCGAAAGAATCGAAAAGTTGCAGGGTTCGCCCATCAGCAGCGATCAATCCCGGTTTTACCATGAGCCCGGTTTTAATGATTCCAATTGGCCCGAACTCCAACAGCCCGGATTATGGGAATCGCAGAGTTTAGGTGAATTCGACGGCGTGGTTTGGCTGAGGAAAACAATTGTGCTGCCACAATCTCTTATAAATCTGTGCACTACACTCGAATTAGCTAAAATTGATGACAACGATATTACATATGTAAATGGCGTGAAGGTAGGCAGCATGAACCAATGGGATGGGAAACGAAAATATTTGATCCCGGCAGGAATATTGAAAGCAGGGGAAAATGTGGTTGCCGTAAGGGTGGTTGATAACGGCGGCGGGGGTGGTATTTATGGAGATTCAGCAGAATTGAAATTAAACCTCGGCGAAAACAGTATTCCGTTAAGCGGCAATTGGAAATTCCAGGTTGAGTCCATCAAAAAAACGACCGACGAAAACTCCTTCCCTTCCCTGTGCTATAATGCCATGGTAAACCCTTTGATTCCTTTTGCATTTCAGGGTGTACTTTGGTACCAGGGTGAATCAAATGCAGGGCGTGCGTACCAATACCGGAAAGCCTTTCCTTTGCTGATAAAAGACTGGAGGCAAAAATGGAATAACCCTGCTATGCCTTTCTATTTTGCCCAACTGGCCTCTTTTTATACGGACGATGACAGCAACAAAGGCAGCGGTTGGGCTGAACTCAGGGAAGCACAAACAATGACATTGAGCCTTCCAAATACGGGTATGTGTGTTACGACCGATGTGGTCGTCAATCCGCATGATATTCATCCAACAAACAAACAAGATGTGGGCAAAAGATTTGCTGCATTGGCACTCAATAATGTGTATAAAATAGAAATGGAATGCAATGGTCCTTCATTCAAATCAATGGAAGTTATTGGAAATCAGATTTATGTCTCTTTTAACGATGTAGGCAGCGGTTTATCAACACCTGATAAATATGGCTACATCAGGGGCTTCGAAGTCGCCGGCAAGGACCAGGTTTTTTATTACGCGCGAGCATACATTAAAGGCAATACAGTTGTGCTTTACAGCGAAAATGCCGAAAATCCGGTGGCCGTTCATTATAGCTGGATTGGCGATGCCACGGAAAGTAATTTATTTAACAATGAAGGCCTTCCAGTTGTTCCTTTTCGCACTGACGATTGGAAAACAATTACTAAAAATGAAAAATATAAAATCGAAAAATTAAAATAACCACTTAAATAACAACGAATATGAAAACTGTTTTCCCCGGAAATATTTTCCGGTATTTCTTCTGCTTATCATTCATACTATTAATAGCCAATGCTTTACAGGCTCAAACTACTTTGTTGCCCAAAGAATGTAAATTTAAAATAGGGAACGACATGAGTTGGGCAACCCAATCCTACAACGATACTACCTGGGACAAAATGCCATTAGGCACCGGCATAAAGGTCAGTGATACCCTCAAAAACGTATTTGCATGGGTTAGAATTAAAATTACGATACCTGCAAGCATGAAACCTTTGGCCGAAAAAGGGAATGGAATTAAACTGAATCTCGGCCGGATTGACGATGTGGATCAAACATTTTTCAATGGCAAACAGATAGGGCAAACGGGTTCGTTCCCGCCTGATTACGAATCTAAATACGATGCCGAACGCTCATATATCATCCCGGTAGACCTGGTGAAATGGGGCAAACAGAATTTAATAGCCGTCAGGATTTTCAGCCCCGATTATGCTGGGATTGGCATGTACCAGGGACCCTATAATTACGCCCCGATACAATGGTCCGATTTTATGACAATGGAACAGGCTATAGCCGAAACCACCAAAAACGGGTTTGTAACCAAAGTCAAATTCACAAACACAGGCTTCTATTCCTTCGATGGAACAATTAAATACATTGTTGCCGATAAAAACAACAAAGAATTGTTTTCCGAAACCAAACAGCTGCAAATTCCAGCGCAAAAAGGCTTTGTGTATGAAGTTGCTTTTGCAGAATATAAACCCTTAAAAGACATCATTTTCAAAGTTGGATTTACCGTGACTGATAAAGAAGGGACAGCTTCGTATACAAACCAGCAACTTTATTTGGCCGACAAACAGCTTAGCCTTGAGGTTGCCGGCGAACCAAAACCTGTTGTCGAAAATAAAGTTAAAGATGCGTTTACGTCTGTTTCTTTCCAGCACCAGCAGCTGAGCGGATACCTCGGCACACGGATGAACCGGAATTTAACCGAACGTTTGTTGAAGCTCGACGAAGCCGGAACCTTGGATGGCTATTTACAACGGCCAGGACATCACCCGTGGGCCGGAGAGCATATCGGGAAATACCTCGAAACGGCAAGTAATGCCTGGAGAACTACAGGTAACGAGAAGCTGAAAACACAAATGGACCGGATGGCTTTTCAACTCATCAATTCGCAATTGCCGGATGGCTACCTGGGAACTTACACTCCCGACGAATATTGGACAAGTTGGGATGTATGGAGTCATAAATACAATTTGTATGGCTTGCTGGGATATTATAAGGCAACCGGGCACAAGCCTGCATTGGATGCGTGTAAAAAAGCCGCTGATTTGTTGTGTGCTGTTTTCGGGAAAAACCCCGGCCAACGGGATATTATTCTTTCGGGAACACATATGGGAATGGCTGCAACCAGTATTCTGGACCCGATGGTTGAGTTGTACAAATATACCGGCGATAAAAAGTATCTCGATTTCTGTAATTATATTTTAATGGCAATGGAACAGGATAATGGACCTAAAATTATCAGTTCGTTGCTGGCAACGAGTAAAGTTACCAAAGTTGGAAATGGTAAAGCTTACGAGATGCTTTCCAATTTCGTAGGAATTACAAATTTATACAGGCTTACCGCCGACGAAAATTTATTGAAACCCATGTTAATCGCTTGGCAGGATATTGTTAAAAACAGGTTATACATTACCGGAACAGCCAGCTCGCACGAATATTTTCAGGACGATGCCGTATTGCCTGCTGACGATAAAAGCAGTATGGGTGAAGGTTGTGTTACAACAACCTGGCTTCAGTTCAATAAGATATTATTCGATATCACAGGCGATTATAAGTACTACGAGCAAATTGAAAAAACAATTTACAATCAGTTACTGGCAGCCGAAAATCCCCGGACGGGTTGCGTAAGTTACTACACCCCACTCATGGGAAAGAAGCCCTACACCTGCAATATCACTTGTTGCCAGTCGAGTGTACCACGCGGAATTGCCATGCTGCCTTATTTTACCTTCGGAAATCTTAAAAATATTCCTACGCTCTTAATTTACGAATCGGCTGAGTACAAAGAAAGTATAACAACTACGGATAAAAAAACGGTAACTTTAGCCTTAACTGTCGAAAGTAGTTTTCCAGAAAACGGGAATTCAGTACTAACAGTTAATGTTTCCCAGGCCGCTTCTTTTCCCATTGCCTTAAGAGTTCCGTCGTGGTGCAGTTCGTTTAAGGCTACCGTTGGCGGTAAACCATACACAGGCACTGCAAATACATCCCTGATCATTGACAGGCTTTGGAATGCAGGCGATAAAATAACAGTATCTTTCCAGCTTCCTGTTCAGGTAATACCCGGCGGAAAAAGTTATCCCGATCAGATCGCTTTTCAGATTGGCCCACAGGTATTAGCCTTAGACAGCTTGCTGAATGTTGAAGTATTAAAGAAATACCCGTTAGATCCGGCACAGAAACTCACGGTTGAAAAACCAGGTGGAAAAAATAATTCAACTTTATTACCTCCACAATGGATTGGCAAACAGGCCTATACTGTAAATGTTACCGACAAGAATGCTGTAGCCGAAAAACCAAAATTAGTCTTGGTCCCTTTTGCTGACGCGAGCCAGACTGAGGGAGTAATGAAAGTTTGGTTGCCTTTGAACATCCCTAAATAATTCGTTGCCCGGATGCCGTGAGCCTGCAAATGTGATTAATGTGACAAAAAAGTAATCCCAAATGAAAAAAACAATCTTTTTTTTGCTTGCTTTTGCCGCCGCTGCTTATTGTTTTGCACAATCACATCAAAAAAGCGGTACTGGATTTTTGCATACATCCGGGCAGGATATAGTTGACGAATCGGGTGAGAAAATCTACCTGAAAGGCATAGGGCTGGGCAACTGGCTCTTGCCGGAAGGATACATGTGGAAATTTGGAAGCATGGGCGACCGTCCGCGCAAAATCGAAAAAGTGGTGGCTGAGCTTGTCGGGCAGGAAAAAGCAGCAATCTTCTGGAAAACGTTCAGGCAAAACTATATTGCTGAGGCTGATATCAAACGAATTGCCGGATTGGGATTTAATTCCGTAAGGCCTGCGTTGAATTCCCGCTTGTTTTTGACCGAAGATAAAAACCCGGTTTATATTGAGGAAGGGTTTCAACTGATCGATTCCCTGGTTTCGTGGTGCAAAAAATATGATCTGTACGTTATCCTTGATATGCATGGCGCTCCAGGCGGGCAGACAGGCGCTAACATCGACGATAGCCCCAATGATATTCCTGAACTGTTTATATACCCACGATACCAGGACCAGCTTGTTGATCTCTGGGTTAAAATAGCTCAGAGATACAAAGATGAACCTACCGTGGCCGCCTACGATCTCCTGAATGAGCCCCTGCCCAAATCAACCGGTTCGGCCGACAAATACAAGCATTTGCTCGTGCCTCTGTATAAGCGTATCACCTCTGAGATCCGCAAGGTGGATCAAAGGCACATGATTACCCTCGAAGGATTTGACTGGGCGAACGATTGGTCGCTTTTTGATGCCCCGTTTGATAAAAATGTTTTTTACCAGTTTCATTACTACTGCTGGAACAGGCCCGATAACCTGAATTCAATTGACCAATATGTAAGCAAGCGCAACGAGCTTAACACACCTATCTGGGTTGGCGAAACCGGCGAAAAGGGAAATGCTGTTTATTGGGCGACTTCTCAGTATTTCGCTGCAAACAACATTGGTTTTTCATTCTGGCCATGGAAAAAGATGGATACGCACAACACACCCTATTCCATTCAGAAACCAAAAAACTGGGATTTAATTTCGGAATACACAAAAGGAGGGCCAAAGCCCGACCCTGTAATGGCCCAACAAGCACTGAACGACTTGCTCGAAAATATCAAACTGGAAAACTGCACCTATTTTGAAGATGTTTGCAATGCCATACTCACCCGTATTCCCGGAAAAATAGAAGCCGAAAACTATAGTCATGAGGGAGTTAACCGCTCGTATTTTGTGATAAACAATCAGAATATGGCGAAAACATACAGGACTAATGAGCCGGTGCAAATAGTGTTGGATAGTAAAACTGACGATCAGTTCTGGAGTGATCAATCCGTTGAACTTCAAAAATCGGAATGGGTAGTCTATAATTTCAACTGCCTGGATGACAACAGGCATCAAATGTCTATACGAACATCAGCGCCTGGAAAACCAGCTAAAATAACAATCCGGATTAACGATAGAAAAGTACTTTTTTCAGTGAGCGATACCAGTTTGACTGAAGTAAAAGTCGGTGATTTTAAGTTGAACAAAGGTGAAAACAAAATTAAAATCGAGGTACAATCAAATATGCTGAAGTTGGATTGGATCAGGTTTAACTAGCTGATTATATGCACTAATAGTTATTTTTTGTGCAAACATAATTTATCAGAATTTGCAATTCTTTAGCCGGGTATGATCCTGCTAATATTTACCGCGTGACGGGATTACAAATCACAATCATGCGGAGTTTTGAATTTGCAATTCCATTTTTCGTGTTCGTAAGTTTATCCCGGGCCCAGGCTCCACCTTTATCCCATTCATTGCCTGGCTTGCCCTTATCCACTTACCAGTTTTGTTAATTTCAAACACTGCTTATCCCTTTAAGTCAAGTATCAAAATGAGGGCGTTTCCCCCGAAGGGGGAGAACTTCAATAACCGTGAGTACAACTCACGGGAAACAATAAAGTGTATATTATCAGCCCCGAACGGGGTTGAACCCTTTCAGGGCTCAAAATATTGCATTTTTTTCCCGCCGGTTGTACCGGCGGTTATTAAAATTTAGGCCTTTCATGACATTAATTCGTAAAACAAAATATCAACTTGACCGAAAGGGATAAGCAATTTTCAAACAACTAAATCCGGAATATTTTCCATGGAAATGGAATAATAACCGAATTCTTAACCTGATAATCATTGAACCATGTTTATAAATCCGGAAAAAATATCGAATTATATTTAGATATGTATTTTATTATATATATATTTGTATTCCTACAGGTGACTTCAATAGATCTTTAAGTTTTTTAAGACATTATTTTTTATCTTATTTGTCTGCAGTTCATTTGCTTATTGGCCCATAAAACACATAGTTACAGTGCATTATAATAAAAGATGATTTCCTGGTTTCGGATTCCGTCGTATAATCGATACCGGAATCAACCTAAAGCTCTGAATTTTGTATTTGATAAATCTGGCGGACAAAATTCGAATAGCATGAGATCACTTTCCGTATAATACTTACAATCAAATGAATATGTTTCTTGTTATACTGAGTATATAAAATTAGTATTGGTAACGTTATAATCCCCGAATATCATGAGAAAAATTACGACTCTATTATTCTTATTGTTAGCAGGTTTGGCAAGTATTGCTCAGACTGCTGAGCAGGAACCGAACGATTCCTTTGGCACCGCAAATAACATCTCAAGTGATAATACCATCACAGGAAATATTTCTTCCGGTTCCGATAATGATTATTTTGTATCGCAACTGCCATCCGCCGGTACTGTAACAATATACGTTAAAGCTACCAATACGGGAGCTGCCTTCAGTTGGCTTTCATTAACCGTGTTTGGAGGCAACCACGGCCAAATTGGTGGCCGGTATATTTCCGGATCAACATCAATTGCTGCCGGAGCTACTGTTTATGATACACTTATTCTTTATGGAAGAGGTGCAGAATCGGTTTTCTTCCAGTACAGTGCTGGTAATATGTTTTCGTATGAGTTTAAATATAAAATTACTGATTCCGGTACTAATGACGTTGAACCCAATGGCAGTTTTGCTTCGGCGAATTTAATTAACCAGCATGAAACAAAGTCAGGGCTGATCAAATACGTTACAAACGGCATTTCGGATGATTATGATTTTTACAAAACCAAGACACCTAATGACGGCACATTAAAGATTTATGTGTCGGCAACCAATACAGCCGGGGCAAATAATTGGCTAAATTTAGTGGTATTCGGCGGCAACTTTGGGCAAATAGGTGGCAGGTATATTTCAGGGTCAACCTCTATTGCTGCCGGTATTACTGTTTTTGATACTATTACAATCTATGGAAGAGGCGTGGATTCAGTATTCTTCATGTTTGAAGCAGGGGGCGCCTTTTCGTATAATATTAATTATGAAATACTTGGTCCGGGGAACGGCGATTTGGAGCCAAACGGCAGTTTTTCAGGGGCATGCGACATCAACCCCCACGAAGTGAAACCGGGTCATATTAAATACGTGGCAAATGGCATTACAGATAATTATGATTTTTACAGAACCAAAACACCGGAGGACGGCACAGTAAAAATTTATGTGTCGGCAACCAATACAGCCGGTGCAAATAATTGGTTAAATTTAGTAGTGTTCGGAGGCAACTTTGGGCAAATAGGCGGCAAGTATGTTTCAGGATCAACAGCCATAGCTGCCGGCATTACTGTTTTCGATACAATTATAGTTTATGGCAGGGGCGTTGATTCCGTATTCTTCATGTTTGAGGCAGGGGGCGCTTTTTCATATAATGTAAGCTACGAAATTACAGACACAAGCATAAATGATACCGAACCCAACAATACCTTTGAAACAGCCATAAAAACCGGCTTAAAACAAACAAAAAATGGTCACGTTAGGTACCAGTCCAATGGCAATATCGACCAGGATGATTTTTATATTACACCCATTCCATTTGTTGGCAGCCTGAAAATAATTGCAGAGTTTAGTAGTACTAGCGGTTCGTCTAACTGGGCGTATTTTAACGGGTATAATAATTCTAAATCACAAGTACTTGCCGGTTCTGTATCATTGCCATCAGGCCAGCTTAAAAGGGATACCATCTGGTTAAACTGTGCCGTGCTGGATACGTTCTACCTCAGGTGGACGGCCAATGGAAGCGTTAACTACAAATTTTCTATTGAAATGGTTGATCGTCAGCCGTACGCCGATATGAGCCACGAAAGGCTGGGAAATACGGTGGGGTTCAGACCTCAATTGTCCAATGCGGATAAATTTTTATGGGATTTTGGCGATGGAACCACAAGTACTCAACAATTTCCCATGAAAACCTATGCAAAAGGATATTACCTGGCTCAGTTGATTGCGACGAACAGCGTTTGTAATTTGAAAGACACCTCGAACGCTATTTTCGAAATAAAAGGGGTGGAATATTATACACCAGATTCTTCAGGTGTAGGAGGTGATGGCATCATTAAAATATTTGGCGGAGGCCTCGATGCGAATACCAAAGTTACCTTGAAAATGGGAGCTGTTGAACTTACTCCGGTGCATCTCGCTACCTTCAAAAATAATGTTCAACTCAATGCCATTTTTAATTTTCATTCCGCCGAAAAAGGCATCTATGACGTTATAATCGAAATTGCGGGTCAGGCGCCCGTCGTCTTCGCCGGAGGTTTCAGGTTAAATGCATTCAGATATCCGTATACCTGGTCCGAAATTGTTTCTCCGTGGAGAATGAGGACTAACCTGAATACCAATCTGAAACTGGTAGTTGGAAACAAAGGAAATGTAATGGCATCAGGGGTACTGGTTTCCGTCATCTGGCCTAAATCGGTTGATTTGATATTTGACACCAAATGGTTCAAGCCACCCACGAGTGGAAATTATACCGTCACTGCGGCGGATACTACTTTTAACTTCAAATGGGAAGATATTCAGCATTTTTATAGTGATGCATACAATAATGCAGTTACGGCGATTGATACATTTAACGGAAAACCCTACGATGGGTATTTGAAACTCATTCTGATTCCAAAAATAGCAGCGGGAGGTACATACGAAATTCCGTTGATTGCCCGAACCGCTTCTACAGGAGCCAAAGACTTTATAACCTACACTTTCAAGCCCAATCTTTTTGGCTCGTGTGGATCAGGAAGTTGGATGGATGTATCGGAAAATATGGCTGTTGAATCCATCGATTTATTAGACAAGTTGGTGAGTATTAATCCTGTGCTGGAGAAGTCGCCTGTGGGCTGGCTTACCAAAGCTACCAAGGGAACCACGGTACACATGGCTAATTTAGGCCAGGCAATGGGTGCATTTTACAACTATGCTTCGGGCGTAACCAATAGCATTGACGAATCGTTACCGGCAGATTATTATAGTAATGTTGATGCCGGAAATGCCCAGGTAGCAGGGGCTATATTAGATGTAGCAGTTGATAAAATGATTGATAAAGGAGCGGATAATCTGTTCAAAGGTCAATCGGACCAGATAAGTAATTTTATTGCAAAAAATCCGAATGCACGCGAAGGTACCATTGAATTTGCAAAAGACAATCTGAAAAACATTAATGATATTAGAAATTTTATTAAAGATGCACACCTGCTTTATAAAGATGGAAAGGATCTGAATGATTTGAAAAATAAGATAAACCGGCTGGAACAACTTTTAAAAGATTGCCCAGAACTGAAACCGCAGATAGATGAACTCAAGAAAAACCTGGATAAGGATATGACTCTACAGGAACCTAAATTAACTACAACCTCATCCGTAAACTCCTTCGACCCTAATGAAATTACCGGGCCAATAGGCCATGGAGCAAACCGGTACGTGTTAAAACAGGAAAGGCAACATTTCGGAATCACTTTCGAAAACAAGGGCACTGCACTGGCTGCTGCTCAAATCGTGAGAATAACTGACACCCTGGATGTATCCAGATTCGACATAAGCACCTTTGAGTTTACCGATTTCACTATTGCCAACAGAACCTATACTGTACCCAAAGGCCGCCAGGAATTTGTCCTGGAAGATAGCCTTTCTCCGGCAATGCGGGTCAGGATAAATGGCAGGTTGGATATGGGTTCTGGCATAGTTTCATGGCAATTTACGGCTATCGATCCAGCCACGGGAGATATACCAATTTATGAAGGTTTTCTGCCACCAAACAATATTATACCCGAAGGGGAAGGTTCGGTATCATTTACTTTGTTACCAAAACAAACCATAGCCGATGGTGCCATAATCAAAAACAGGGCTTCCATTGTCTTTGATCACAATGAGCCCATAGTTACTAACACATGGCAAAATATGGTGGATGCGTTGCCTCCGGCAAGCACTGTATCAGCCACCCGGGTTCAGAACAGTCCTGAGATTCATCTTACTTTTACAGGAAGCGACGCATCCTCCGGTGTCGGGCATTATAATATGTATATCCAGGAGAGTGGGGGAGATTGGCTGGCAATTGGAAACACAACAAATGATACCCAAATAATCATAGCCGACTCTTCAAGGCAGTATAGCTTTTATGTGATAGCCACCGACCAGGTTGGGAATGAAGAATATAAAATTCCGGGTGCCGAAGCTACTATTGGAATTCATGAACTGATTAAAGGTAAAGGCCAACTGAGCATAGGTCCTAACCCGGCTGCTGAAGAAGTTTTTATTGGCGGGCTTAAGCAATCAAGTACCTTCGTTATTAGTGATCTTTCGGGTAAAAAAGTGTTGTCGGGAGATATTTCCGAATCCAACAATCGCATCGATATTCACCAGCTTAACAATGGGTTGTACCTGATACGTATTTATTCTAACGGATATTTCGAATCATTGAAATTGATCAAAAACGATGTTAGATAAGAGGATGAAAAGGAAGAAGAATTCCTCTTTCCGGAAAGAGAAGTATGAATAGCTTGCTCAGCAAGGAAGATAAAAAAAGGTGGATAAGGATTTTACTTGTCTTGAAAGTGAAATCTCCGGCTATTGTTTTTAAGCCTTCATAGGATGCTTTATGCAATAAACCATATGATCATTAATCATTCCCGCAGCCTGCATAAACGCGTAGCAAATCGTTGATCCACAGAATTTAAAGCCTCTTTTAACCAGGTCTTTGCTCATGGCATCCGATTCGGCGGATGTTGCAGGAATTTGTTTCAGATCCGTCCAGTTATTATAAATGGTTGTGCCTCCGGTAAACTGCCAGATGTATCGGTCGAAAGTGCCGAATTCCTTCTGTGCCCTGAGAAACGCCTGCGCACTCGTTATCGTTGATCGTATTTTCAGCTGATTCCGGATAATACGTGTATCCTGCATCAGTTCCTGGATTTTATCTTCGCCGTACTCAGCAATTTTAACTGCATCAAAATTATCGAATGCGGCTCTGAATCCTTCCCTTCGGTGAAGGATGGTTTTCCAACTAAGTCCTGCCTGGAAAGCATCAAGAACCATAAATTCAAACAGTTTCTGATCGTCGTGCAGGGGAACGCCCCATTCGGTATCGTGGTATGCTATCATGAGTTGGTCGTCTCCGGGCCAGTTGCAGGTATTGGGTTGTTGCATAAGATTATATTTGAAAGTAGACAGCTAATTTATTAGTTAAGAGTTCAAAGTTGTTCAAATGCTGCGCGTTCAATGTTGAAGGGTTTTTGAGCTTCAAGGGCACCGGGTAGAAGTACAAAAAGTTAAAATTCCTCCCGAAGTATTTTTACCTTAGGATTTATAGGTGCCCAGTTCAATGGGTTTTATAATTCCCTTTTCTGTTATAAATCCTGTAATAAATCTTGCTGGCGTGACATCAAAAGCCGGATTTATTGCATGCGATCCGGGCGAGGCCATCCGGATGGTATGCATAACTCCTTCCGGATCCGGGCCGGAATAGGTTAGCACTTCATCTTCGCTTCGTTCCTCGATCGGGATTTGTGAGCCATCCGTAAGCGAGAAATCGATAGTCGAAAACGGGACGGCCACATAAAACGGTATCCCGAATTCCTTTGCGATTATTGCTTTTTCAAAAGTTCCGATTTTATTTGCCGTATCGCCATTTGCTGCAATGCGGTCGGCACCAACGATCACAAAATCGATCATTCCTTTACTCATCAGGTATGCACCGGCATTGTCGGGAACAATTTTATGCGGAATGCTTTCATTCTGAAGTTCCCAGGCGGTAAGTCGTGCTCCCTGGTTCCGAGGACGGGTTTCGTCGGCATAAACGAAAAACTCTTTACCTTGCTCTTTTGCAATATACAAGGGTGCCAAAGCGCTTCCGTAATCGACAAAGCCAAGCCATCCGGCATTGCAATGGGTTAAAATCCGGCTACCGTTCTGAATAAGTTTACTTCCGTATTCGCCTATCTGTTTTGCATCCGCAATATTTTCGTCTGCCAGTAACTGTGCTTCGCGTACAGCATTTTCAACACTTATTAATCCCGAATTATATACTCGTTCGGTGGCATAAAAGAGGTTACGTGCGGTTGAACGTGTGGCTTCAATTTCTTTCCGGGCGTTCTTAAAAAACGCAAGTTGTTCATTCGAATACTCTGTATTTCCCTCCTCTTCTTGTCTCCTTGTCGTCTTGTCTTTTTTCGCCCCTCGCTCCTCACCCTGTCGCCTTGTCTCTTTTTCGCCTTGAAAGCCTTCCAAAAAAGCCTGCGCCATTGCAAATCCTGCAGCAGCTCCAATGGCACCTGCTCCCCGGGTGATCATGGTGACAATCGCGTGACAGGTATCGTGATATGTATTGGATACAAATATATTGAACGCAAAAGGCAGGGCATTCTGGTCAATCATGCTAACCAAACCAGTCTCACTATCCATCCAGATAGTTCTGTAATACTTGCCGGCTACTTTCATTTTTTAGTGCTTAGTGCTGTGTGCTTAGTGCTGTGTGCTTAGTGCTGTGTGCTTAATGCTTAGTGCTTAGTG
>CAIXAQ010000313.1 GCA_903917425.1 uncultured Bacteroidales bacterium | reverse complement strand
TGATCCCGAGGGCGGATTGTACATTTATTCAATCCACGTATAAGGATAATCTGAAATTCCTGCCGGCGGAGATGGTAAAGGAAATTGAAAATCTGAAAAATATTGATGAGAATTACTGGCGGGTTTACGGGCTGGGATTGCCGGGACAGATAAAAGGACTGATTTTTACGAATTGGGACCAATGCGATGCCTTTCCGGATGAGTGCAAGTGGGTAGTTTACGGGATGGACTTTGGCTTTACAAATGACCCGACAGCCTTGATAAAAGTGGGTTTGTGCGGAGGGGATCTTTACCTGGATGAATTGATTTACAACCGGGGACTGACGAACCAGGATATTGCAAAGTGGATGGGTGAGCTGGGTTTGAGGTGGGTGGATGAGGTGATTGCGGATAACCAGCCGAAATGCATTTATGAGATTAAAAAAGAGGGGTTTAATGTGGCGGCGACTTTTAAAGGGAAGGATAGCATTTTAGCCGGTCTGGATATTATGCAGAGGTATAGAATACATATTACTAAACGGTCGCTGAATCTGATCAGGGAGTTCAAGAATTATAAATGGAAGGAGGACCAGAGCGGAAAAGCGACTAATGAACCGATTGATAAATTCAATCATGGGATTGATGCGGTTCGTTACGTTTGCCTGGCAAAGGTGATGGTGAACAGGAAGAGGATGTGGAAGGTTTCGAGAGTGTAAAGTTATGAGATATGAGTGATGAGTGAACAGTGAATAATGAAAAGTGAATAATTGCATGCATGCGACTGGGGTCGTATTTATTTATATGTGGTGTTGCTTTTATTGATCTATTCGTTAAGTTTTATAAATTTCAATTCAGCAATTTGTATTTTTTTTTCAATTAGCTTGATGAAATACATTCCAGGAGCCAATTCTGTTAAATTGATTTCAGTGTTCTCGCATAAAATATTTTCTGATTTCACCCTCTTGCCACATATATCAGTAACAATAAATTGTTTATCAGAGTATCTCATTGATTTGCAAGTCAAGTTTATTTCATTTCGGCAAGGATTCGGATAAACATGATACACATTATTTGTTTTTGAACTTTCTATTATACCTTTTGAACTTTCCATAATAGCACTTCCCATCGCGGTAATGGTTCTATGGGTAGCGTCCATATTAATCCAACCAAATAGAGTATCATTCGGGTACATCATTTTATAACCTACATATCCATTTGAATAACTACCTGAAATTTGAATTTGCCCGGTACTGATAACTTTAAAATAGGTAACAAAATGAAGTTTTGAAATATTGTCAGCATTCCAAAACTGTAAATTGGAGATAGTATCGCCTTCATCCAGAGGTCTTATAAAGACTGATTCGGGATCAGGTGGAGTCATAATACTGATATAAGGAGAAATCAGTTTAACTGAGGTCCACATGTTTATATATTCGTTACAATTTATCTGATAATGTACATCGAACAGTAGGTCATTCATACCATCGTCATTCAAATCCAGCATAAATGCATTGACTCCAGGATAAACTGCATAGTAATCTGGTTCATAGTCTGTGGCATGAATATGTCCGTTAATTTGTCCAGCGGTAATGAATCTCTGTGATTTACTTGAAGATATAAGTCCAAAACAGAAAATAAAAATTAGGAAGAAATTTTTCATGCTGAACAGTTTTTAATTCCCCTTAACACATAACACTGTTACTTATATGACTCAAATATACTATTACTGTAACCATCTATTGATTGTTCAACTAAGGCGCAATCTATTTTGTCATAAAGATACAAAAAATACTGGAAATTAAAAAGCCCGGATGTACCGGGCGGCCCTTCGACTTCGCTCAGGGTACGATCAAATTGGTGATCAGCAGGCGAAAGGGTTGCCGATGCCTTGGTAAACGGCTTCATCAACTGTGGCTGAGAGAAACTTGCAATACTCGGATTCTTTAAAAGATTAATGTTATAAGTTATGAGAGATGAGTGATGAGTGAACAGTGAATAATGAGAAGTGAATAATTGTCCGCATGTGACTGGAAATAAGTAGAGCGGGAAGGAAGGTTCATAAAAATTATAAGATACTATTTAAATCTTGTCTTCCGATAATTGCCATTATCTCGACTACTCCATCGTTTAATCTATAAAAAATACTATCAGACCCGCAAACACAACGTCTATATCCTGTTTTTATAGAATCGACTGATTCAAATGAAAAGGGTTGTCGGGCTATAATTTCAAAATACTCAAAAAATGATTCAAAGTATTTATCAGCTTGAGTCTCTCCAAACTTTTCGATGCCGTAATGATGAATTCTTATCAAGTCTTCTTTAGCTTCATTACTTAATCTATATTTGACCATTAAGCATGGATTTTGATTGTTTTAAAATTTGTTCTTTAGAATCATCTGTAAATCCACCACTTTCAGATCTATCCAATTTAGCTCTGATAAAATCAACCTGAACCTGTTGCTTTCTAGCCTGCCTGATCAGATCATTAATAAGTTCACTTTTACTAGCGTATTCTTCATTGTTCACTTGTACTTTTAACCATTCGTCATTTGGTTTTGTGAACGATATACTTTGTCGTGCCATAATATTTTATTTTGATGCAAATATACACCAAATATACACCGACTGCAAATTTTATTGTATTGTCGGCAACTCGTTTATCGCATGACAAAATCATACTATTGCCTGCCCCAATAGCTTTGATAGCATTCGGATGTGATGTTGTTATTGATTAGTAAAAGCATTAAATCTATGAGTAGAATTGATGAGAATAAAAAAGCCCGGGAGTACCGGGCGGCCCTTCGACTTCGCTCAGGGTACGATCAAATTGGTGATCAGCAGGCGAAAGGGTTACCGATGCAATGGTAAACATCTTCATCGGCAGCGGCTGAGAGGAACTGGCGGTACTCGGATTCGCCACAGGCCTGGCAGTAGAGTTTGCCATCGGATGGCCAGTAGTAGGCGAAAGTGCCTTTTTTCAGAACGGTGCCGCATTCGGCACAATTTGCCTGGTACCTGACGGTAAGCGGGCGGGGATCGTTGAAATACTTTTTCATGGGATCTGGATTTGGTGTGAGTTTTTTG
>CAIXAQ010000312.1 GCA_903917425.1 uncultured Bacteroidales bacterium | reverse complement strand
CAACGGCATAGCCTCCGGCTGCTTTATCGTCGAGAGCGCCTTCCACTTCAACGAATTTACCACCAAGGCCGACAACTTCCTCTTTTACGGCTGCACGAACATCGAATACATAAACCACTGCACCCAGCTTACGCGAAGTAGCAATGGCCTGTAACCCGGCTACACCGGCACCCAAAATCAGCATATTGGCTGGTTTAATAGTCCCGGCTGCAGTCATAAACATGGGGAAAAACTTCGGCAAGGTGTTGGCAGCAGTGAGCACAGCCTTGTAACCGGCAACCGTAGCCATTGAGGAAAGAATGTCCATTGCCTGGGCGCGCGACGTCCGGGGAACTACATCCATACTGAACCCGGTAATGTTTTTGGCAGCCAGTTCTTTAACCAGATCGGTGTTAAAATACGGATTTAACACTGCCATAATTACCTGCCCGTCTTTCATCAGGGCGATTTCTTCACCCGACGGTGGCTGAATTTTTATTAGCAGTTCAGCTCCTGCAATTACTTTGGCCTTGGTTTCGATGCATGCGCCTGCCTGCTCGTATTCTGCATCTGAGGCATAGGCATTAAGCCCTGCACCGGCTTCCACGAGCATGGTAACATTCATCTTTACCAGCGTGGCGACACTTTCGGGAAGCATGGCAACCCGGTTTTCGCCGGCAATTTCTTTAAGTATTCCTATTGTCATAACAGTAGGTCGTTTTAGGGATTTGTTCGAAGCAAATGTAAAGGAATTTTATCCATACCAAATATGGTATTTGTGAACATTTTTTCAACTTTCAGTATTATACTGAATTATACATTTAATTAACCCTAAAACACTACCCATCCAGGACGATAAATGCAGATTTATATACATATGTCAACTTTCATAAATAATATCTTATAGCCCAAAAGTTCTGTAATTTCCAATAATTGATTTTGCTTTTTTGATGTATATTTACATTTTATATCGGTATATTCTAATTTTTAGGGCCATGGCTCACCATACACTTAAAACGTCCTATTCCGACCTGGTTGACAGGCTTAACCGTTTCCCGCAGGGAGCGCCACCTTCGGAACTGCTTTATAAAATTTTAAAAGTGCTTTTCAGCGAAAAAGAAGCACAACTGGTTTCTTTGTTGCCTATAAAACCTTTTACAGCTGAAAAAGCCAGCCATATCTGGAAAACGGATTTGACCACTGCCCGGAAAACCCTCGACTTATTGGCCAGCCGCGCTTTACTGGTGGATATGGAGCAAAACGGCGTCCAGGAATATTCATTACCTCCGCCCATGGCCGGGTTTTTTGAATTTTCGATGATGCGGGTGCGAAACGATGTCGATCAGAAAGCTCTTGCTGAGCTTTTTTACCAGTATTTGAATGTGGAAGAAGATTTTGTACGCGAACTTTTCACCAAAGGAGAAACCCAGCTCGGAAGGGTTTTCGTGAACGAACCTTGCTTGTCGGATGAGAATTCATTGCATGTGCTGGATTACGAGCGCGCCACTGAAATTATCAAAACAGCGACTCATATCGGCGTTGGCATGTGTTATTGCCGACATAAAATGGAACACCTGGGAAGAGCCTGTAAAGCACCATTGGATATTTGCATGACTTTTAACACCACAGCGGCCTCGCTTACCAGGCATGGTCATGCCCGGCGAATCGATTCTGTGGAATGCCTCGATCTTCTGCAACAAGCTTACGACCACAACCTGGTTCAGTTTGGCGAGAATGTACGCGAACAAGTTAATTTTATCTGCAACTGCTGCGGATGCTGCTGCGAAGCCATGATTGCTGCCAGGCGTTTTGCTATATTGAACCCGGTACACACAACTAATTTTATTCCTGTTATCAACGAGGAGCTATGCAATGGCTGCAGCAAATGCGTCAATGCCTGTCCTGTCGAAGCAATGACACTTGTTTCGGCAAATGATTCTCACCTTCCGAACCGGAAAAAGGCTTCGCTCAACGCGGAACGTTGTCTCGGATGCGGTGTTTGTGTGCGCAGTTGTACATCAAAAAGCATCTTTTTGAAATCGCGCCCCAAAAGAGTACTGACACCTTTAAATGGTGTGCACAAAGCTGTAATAATGGCCATTGAACGCGGCAACCTGCAGAACCTTATTTTCGATAACCGGGTGTTATTTAGTCACAGGGCCATGGCTGCTATGCTGGGAGTGTTGTTGAAACTGCCGCCTATCAAACAAGCGATGGCCAGCCAACAGATAAAATCGCGTTATTTTGAGCATTTGATCATGAAAATGGAGAAGCGCAACAGCATTATAGAAAAGTAGTTATAAACGGCAAATCAGGTCATTCTGCGAATTATTTTTCCCATTCCTTATCCGCTTCTTCAATAATAATTTCTGATGATTCTTTCCCGAGATAGGCATCAATTACCGAGTGAACAAGATATATCGCCGGTGTTAACGCTATGGCAAGCAATACCTTATACGAATATTGCACCAACCCGACCCTGAAAACCTGTCCAAGGCTCCAGTTTCCCAGAAAATAAAAAGCGATGAAAAGAATCACAAAACTGTCGATAAGTTGCGATACTATGGTTGATCCGGTCGAACGGAGCCAGAGGTACTTATGGCCTGTCAGTTTTTTGAAATAATGAAAAACATAGGCATCCACCAACTGGCTTACCAGGAATGCCGTAAGAGAACCGATCACGATTCCCAATCCCATTCTGAAGATGGTTGAATAGGCGAAATTGATATCAAAAGGCCGGCCAAGCGAATCCAAGCCATTCAGTTTCAGCCAGAAATCAGCCGCGGGCATTTTGGTCCACATCAGAACGATAAGAAATGAATATCCAATCATGCCGGCAGTTATAAAGCTGATACGCTGAACGCCTGTTTTTCCGAAATACTCATTGATAATATCCGAAAAGACAAATACAACCGGCCAGATCAGGACACCTACACTCAGGTTAAGATCGGTAATCATACCGAAAATATTGAGCTGAAGGGGTGCAATACCAAGCAATTTTTCGACCGAAAACATTTTCACTCCTCCGAATTCGGCAATCAGCGCGTTGGTTATAAAAAAACTTGCCAGAAGTATGTAAAGAAATGTCTTTTTATTCAGTGGTTTGGTTGGAGCCATGATTTAGAGTTCAAAGTTAAAGGTTCAAAGTTCAAATGCTGCGTGTTCAATAGTTTCAGGGTTTCATTACTATTAGTGCACTGAGCGTAGCCGGAGTGCAGTGATTCTATGCTAAAATAGTTTGATTGATGTCATTTTCAAATTATCACATTTTCAAATTACCACATTATCACTCCCAGGTTACTACCGCAATTCGCTTTCGGCCATCCATACGTATCTTCAGTGCATTATCAAACCTTATATGACGGAAAAAGTTCGTTTTGTTGATGAGTTTCTGTTTTTTCAACAATTCATAATCGATAAAGCTTTTCCCCATTTCGGGCTGCACCGAGAAATAGCCCACATTCATAGAGGTTACGTTGTGAAAAAAGTGTGACCCTGATGAGGCATCGAGCGGGTATCCTTCGAAACTGGTTTCGACAATGATTTTCGCATTGCTGATCTGCGGCCAGTTTACAGGTATGCCTATCCATCGGTCGCGTGTGCCCCAGCGCCCCGGACCGACGAGTATATATTTCCGGTTTTCCTTTCGCATCAGGGTGTTGAGTTTTTCAATTTCAAGCACCATTTCTTTTGTTTTACTTTTATCAAATTCATCTTTATCCACGTATATCACATCCGTAATTTCGGGAACCAGGCCGTTTCCCATTCCTTTGT
>CAIXAQ010000311.1 GCA_903917425.1 uncultured Bacteroidales bacterium | reverse complement strand
TACATCATATTGTTCCTGTTCACCTACCAGAAAGAGTACTGTTTCCGTTTCGTTGAGCATAAACTCGGCCTCGGCTTCGCTGGTTGACGAAAACAAAGGCACTGACACAGCGCGTACTAATTGCAAAGCATAATCCGAAATCGTCCATTCAGGCATGTTCCTCGACATAATGGCTACTTTATCACCGGGTTTGATGCCGTTGGCAAGTAATGACTTTGCCATGTCCTCAATGGTTTTCCATAACTCAACCCAACTGATTGGTGTCCAGCTTTTATCACTTTTCTGATAAAAAATAGCACTTCGCGAACCGTATTTTATACTATTCTCGCGTATTCTGGAAGTGAGATTCAGATTGTTCATCGTTACGAATTATTCAGGTTAATGTATCAGGAAATAGCAGCCGGAAAACAGCAATGCTCCCGGTTTCTGTAAGCCGTTTTTGAGTTTTATTCAAAATTCGAGGTAAAGATATGATTTATTGGCAAAAAAACATATTTCGCATCCTTCATATACAAACTTTTATATTTTTTGATCTGATTCTACTTTACCAGTATAAAATTGAAACCACAATACTCAATAAGGGCACAATAGAAAAACACATAGAAAGGCTGTTTATACTCTTAGTTTCCGTTTTTCGAGGATTTAAAATTATCCGGAACCTCTATGAGTCATTTAATATGTGGTCCATTGTGCCTATGTGGTCCAAAATATTTGCCATGTTTATTTTGGTAAAGTAGAACTAATCACAATTTGGTTCGACTACTTTTCTAAAACCCTCCCCGAATTTGGTATCTTTGCGCCTCATTAAAAAATACAGATGATTTCAGTTGATGGACTAACAGTGGAGTTCGGAGGTACCGTACTTTTCAAAGATGTAACCTTTTCGATAAACGAGAAAGACAGGATTGCCCTGATGGGAAAAAATGGAGCCGGGAAATCGACTTTACTCAAAATAATTGCCGGCACTAAAACTGCATCGCGGGGGAAGGTTTCAGCACCCAAAGAAGCCGTTATTGCCTATCTTCCACAACATTTGCTTACCACCGATAGCCGGACCGTGTTCGAAGAAGCGGCGCAGGCATTTGCTCATATTTTCGAAATGCAACAGCAGATTGAGGAGTTGAACAACCAACTTTCGTCGCGCACCGATTACGAATCGGCTGAATATTACGAGCTTATAGAGCAGGTTTCGGCAGTAAGCGAGAAATTCTATTCGATCGAAGAAATAAACTTTGACGCAGAAGTAGAGAAAATATTGCTGGGACTTGGATTTATACGCTCTGACTTTACCCGCCCCACAAGCGAATTCAGCGGAGGCTGGCGCATGCGAATCGAACTGGCAAAAATACTGTTACAAAAACCCGACCTTCTGCTACTCGACGAACCGACCAACCATATGGATATTGAGTCGATACAATGGTTCGAAGAATTCCTGATCAACAGCGCCAAGGCTGTGATTGTAATTTCGCACGACCGCACTTTCATCGATAACATTACCACCCGGACTATCGAAGTAACGATGGGCCGTATATACGATTACAAAGTTAACTACTCTTTATACCTTCAGTTACGGAACGAAAGACGCGAGCAACAGCAGAAACATTTCGACGAACAGCAGCGGTTTATTGCTGATAACCAGGATTTTATCGACAGGTTCAGGGGAACTTACTCGAAAACCAACCAGGTGCAATCGCGTGTAAAAATGCTCGAAAAATTACCTGTAATTGAAGTTGACGAAGAGGACAACTCAGCTTTGCGTCTCAAATTCCCGCCATCACCCCGCTCGGGCAGTTACCCGGTGATACTGGAAGAAATGTCGAAAAGCTATGGACATCACAACGTTTTCGCCAATGCTTCGTTCAGCATCGAACGTGGCGAACGGGTTGCCTTTGTAGGCAAAAACGGGGAGGGAAAGTCGACTTTGGTGAAAGGACTGATGGGTGAAATTGAATACGACGGCAAACTGACTTTGGGTCACAATATTATGATCGGTTATTTTGCTCAAAATGAGGCATCCCTGCTCAACGAGGAAAATACGGTTTTTCAGACCATTGACGATGTGGCCAAAGGCGATATCCGCACCAAAATAAAAGACATCCTGGGCGCATTTATGTTTGGCGGTGATAGCTGGAATAAAAAAGTCAAAGTGCTTTCGGGCGGAGAACGCACCCGCTTAGCCATGATAAAACTGCTACTCGAACCCGTGAACCTTCTTATCCTGGATGAACCTACCAATCACCTGGATATGAAGACCAAAGACATACTTAAGAGTGCTTTGCAGGATTATGACGGCACCCTGATCCTGGTATCTCACGACCGGGATTTCCTCGACGGCCTGGTGAATAAAGTTTTCGAATTCGGTAATAAGCAGGTGAAGGAACATTTGGGTGATATCAGCAGTTTCCTGGCAAAGAAAAAGCTGGAAAACCTGCGGGAACTGGAGAGAAAATAAAAGTGAAAAATGAAAAGTGAATAACGAATAATTGTTCAAAATCACAGAAGCCGGTAGAAGGAAATAATGGCCTATATTTCCAGCCTTTTACGATTGCGTAATTCTTAAGAAAATGAATAGGAAGCAACTTCCTGATTTACTTAAAGGGCTGGCTGCCTTTTTTATGGTTCAGGTCCATATTACCGAACTTTTTATTGATGATGCAGGTCGGGAAAGCCTGTTGGGTAAAATTTCGTTGTTTTGCGGCGGTCCTTTTGCAGCTATTGTCTTCATGCTTGTAATGGGCTACTTTATAGCTAAAAACAAAAAGACTCCAGCAGAAAACATGGTAAGGGGAGCAAAAATATTTCTCCTTGGCTTTTTATTGAACATAGGCTTAAACTTCCATTTAATGCTGAAAGTCATGTTTGCTGATTGGCAACCGAACCTTTTAGAATATATTTTTGGAGTCGATATACTATACCTTGCCGGAATGAGTATTATAATACTGTCGTTGTTGAAATTTTTCAAGAAAGGGCAATCCTGGATTGCATTGCTTCTGATTATAGCAGTTTCGGGCTTAACAGGTTTTATGAACGGGAGGTTGGCTGGTATCGGACAAAACTATATACTCCCCTTTATTGCCGGTAATTATTCGTGGTCGTATTTCCCGCTTTTCCCCTGGCTGGCCTATCCTTTGACAGGATTTCTGTTTGCCGTGCAGGAAGAGAGAATCAGGCAGTTTGTCACACATCAGAAAACCATCTCAGTGATTAGTATTTTCTTAATAGGCTTGATGGTATTGGCTTTTAGCAGATCAGCCATAGAAACCACCATTCAATTGCCCCTTTATTATCATCACACATTTACCTACTTTATTTGGGCTTCCGGTTTTGTACTTCTTTGGATATTGCTGGTACAACTTGTGTCAAAATACGCTTCGGATACAAGACTGAGCAAGTTTATTTGTTGGACAGGAAAGAATATCACACTTTTCTATGCTGTACAATGGCTTTTAATCGGGAATGTTGCAACTGCCATTTACCGGACACAAAGTATCGACAGGTTTTTATACTATCTGATCGGTATTTTTGCTTTGACTGTTCTATTTACGTTTTTGCTTGGAAAAATAAAAATCAGAATAATCTAATTACTAATACATTAAGCCTTACGTGGCTATAGCAACTCTGAATCAAAAGCGACATACATTTTACCAATCCAAAATTTCAGAATAAGAAATTATCTGCCGTACTAATCCCATTTATTGTAATAATCTTGTTTTTGAATAAATAAATCTGTAATTTTATAGCATCAAAGAATGATAACAGGTACTTGCATTTTTTCAATAAAAGGTAAGATTCATGAAGGTTATAAAAGCTTAGACTCGTCAACGAAAAAATTGAAATCTACTTATGAGTGGCAATATTTACAGCATAATTACAGGTACGGGAAGCTACATTCCGACGGTAAAAGTTAAAAATGCAGACTTTCTGAAGAATGTTTTTTTTGATTCAACCGAAAAGGTTCTTGAGAAAAATAACCAGGATATAATCGATAAATTCCTCGAAATAACCACGATTGCTGAAAGAAGGTATGTTTCGGACGAACTGGCCACCTCCGATATCGCGTATTTTGCTGCTATGAAGGCCATTAACACCGCAGGAATCAATAAAGAAGAATTAGACTATATTATTGTTGCGCATAATTTTGGCAATGTGAAGGCCGATAACAAAAGGTCAGATTTTGTGCCCAGTATAGCCGCAAGGGTTAAATACCGGTTAGAAATAGTGAATCCCGATACCGTCGTTTATGATATTACGTTTGGTTGCCCCGGTTGGCTGCAAGCCGTTATACAGGCAGATTATTATATAAAATCGGGTGATGCAAAAAAAATCCTTGTAATTGGAGCGGAGACTTTATCACGGGTTTCGGATCCACACGACCGGGATTGCATGTTGTATGCCGACGGCGCCGGGGCTGCAGTTCTCGAAGCAAAAACAAGTGAAACTCCCATTGGAATATTGGCACATAAAACCCGTTCCGATACATTTTCACATTCTACCATGTTGCTCATGGGCAAATCATTCAAGCCTGATTTTGAAAGCAAAAATGACTTGTTTTTAAAAATGAACGGCCGTAAATTATACCAATATGCACTCGAAACAGTTCCGCAGGCGATAAAAGCCTGTCTCGAAAAAAGCTCTGTTCACCTGGATGAAATAGCAAAAGTGCTTATCCATCAGGCAAATGGAAAAATGGATGATGCCATATTAAAAAGACTTTATAGCCTGTATGATATAAAGGAGATACCCGAAAATGTGATGCCAATGTCAATTTCATGGCTCGGTAATACATCGGTCGCAACTTTACCTACCTTATTCGATCTTATTCTGAAAGGCAATCTCGAACCGCATAAAATAGTCAGGGGTGATTTGCTTATTTTCGCTTCGGTTGGGGCAGGAATGAATATTAATGCATTGATTTACAAGATGTAAAGCTATTATTTACTCAATTTCACAAACAGTTTTAAAATACATCAGAAAACACCTGGTTTCGATCAGGGGATTTTCCATCATTTTGCGAAACTTTTTCACTGACAATTTCACCTTACACCCTTTAGCTTAAAAACAATGCCGACTAACGACAAGAAAATTTACATGCTCGAAGCCATTAAAAAGGCCGAAGAAAATATAGTTACAGGTAAAGGCGGGCCTTTTGGGGCAGTGGTGGTAAAAGATGGAAAAATTATTGCTGCTGCCGGGAACCGTGTAACTTCAACCAACGATCCTACCGCTCATGCAGAAGTTGTTGCTATACGCGAAGCATGTAAAACGCTGGAAACTTTCGACTTAAGCGGTTGCGAAATTTACGCAAGTTGCGAACCTTGTCCCATGTGCCTGGGAGCTATTATGTGGGCACGTATCGATAAATTATACTATGCTGCCGACAGGAATGATGCTTCCAGAGCAGGATTTGACGATGAATTATTTTATACAGAACTAGCATTACCTACTGACAAACGTATTTTAAAACCAACCCAACTACTTCAGGAAGAAGCCAATGTGGTATTCGAGAAATGGATTGAAGATAGCACCAAAATTCCTTACTAAACAAAAGATTCCTTGTTCAACTTTAATATTTTTATTTTTTTCACACATCTAATCAAGCACTTCATAAACAACCACATTGGCGGCTTTGTTCTTCAGGCTTACCTCCCCTACTTTGCTGCAATTGAATGATTCTTTTACTTTCTGGTACGCGGATTCATTAATTAAAATCTGGCCCGGGATGGCCGCCGATTGAAGGCGCTGGGCAGTATTTACCGTATCGCCGATTACCGTGTAATCGAGGCGGCGTAAACTTGCTGAACCGATATTACCCGAAATCATGTCGCCGCTGTTAATGCCGATGGAAACTTTTGGGATGAATGCTACACTTTCGGGAAGAGAATTGGAGCTTTCGATTTTACTCCTGACTGACAGGCTGGCATCAATTGCCCTATCGAGATGAAAATCGCCTCGAAAAACTGCCATGACTGCATCTCCTATAAATTTATCAATATAACCACCCTGTGCAATAATTTCTTTCACCATGATCTCGAAATAGCTGTTCAATATTTTAACAACCGTATCAGGTGATTCATTTTCGCTTATAGATGTAAAACTGCAGATGTCGATAAAAACAATGGAAGCTTCCACAGCTTCATTCGCCATCAGGGATGCTTCGAACTCGCGGCTACCCATGAAGTTGAGCACAGTTTCGTCGACATACATTTTCAGGATGCTGTTCTCGCGGATAGCTTTTAATGTTTCGCGCATCTGGAGACATTGCCTGATTGTTTTCTCCATGGTCAACGACAGGTCCTCAAAATTGATGGGCTTGGTAATAAAATCGAAAGCACCCCGGTTCATAGCAGTCCTGATATTTTCCATATCGCCGTAAGCTGATACGATAACAGATTTAATTAGCGGGCTTGATTCAGCCAGGCGACTCAATAAGGTCAAGCCATCCATACCGGGCATGTTTATATCGCTGAGAACGATATCAATATCGGGATGTAGCTGTATCTTTTCCAATGCATCATTGCCATTTACGGCAAATACAAATTCATATTCCTGTTCACGTATTTTCTGGCGGAATTTCTGCTTGATGAGCATTTCCAGATCGACCTCATCATCGGCTACTAAAATTTTTGCCATGAGCTTATAATTTAAATTTTTCTTTCAGTACTTTGAAATCAACCGGCTTGGTTAAAAAATCATCGGCACCCAGTTCCTTGGCTATGTTGTAATTCTCTGCATCGCCATATGCTGTAATCATCATTACTACCGGAGGAGGCTTATGGTAGGTTTGTTTAATTTGCCTGAGCAATTCCAGGCCACTCATGCCTGGCATATTGATATCCGATAAAATCAAAACCGTTTCATGTTCGTGCAGGTTCAGGTAGGCAAGTGCTTCTTCGCCCGAAAAAGCAAATGCAAATACAAGGGTTTTATCTTTTATCTCTTTACGGAACCGTTGTTCAAACAGCGTTTGTATATCTCTTTCGTCGTCAACTACTAAAATTTTCATCTTTATACAGTTTATTTATACTGGTAAAATAATTG
>CAIXAQ010000310.1 GCA_903917425.1 uncultured Bacteroidales bacterium | reverse complement strand
TTCAACTATAACACCCAGTGTGTTGCGAATAATGAGTTGGGCATTATTGCCTGGCGTTGGAAGATTGTAATCTAAATTTGCGCGCAACGAAGCCGGATTTGGAAAAGGCCCTTTGAAAACCATCTTTTCTTCATCAATACCGACACCACTGATACCGAATTCGATAGTCGCTTTGGCACTTACCCGATGACCAAAAGTAATACTATCGAAAAATTCGTACGTAAGTGATGTCAACCCGCCATTTCCATAAGGATAGTAATCGGCATAAAATGATTCGTCAGTAATTCCGCCACCAATCGTGGTTGCAACCGTGGATGTACCAACCCATGGAGGGTAACAATTAACCCCAAAACAAAATGCATTTTCCGTGCCGGCAGCTTGCTGGTTTACTTTCCGGCGAACATATACTTCCGGCATCGTTGTAGTAGTTGTATTTTTCACCCAGATATATCCAACTAAGTCAACCGAAGGATTGCTTCCACTTACATTTATTGTTGAATTGTTAATTTTATGTCCCTGTGTATCATACAATTCAAGCGTATCAGTAGCTGTGAAAAACTTTGAACTAGTATGTAAATTTTGAAGCGTAACCGGACGAGCAGCTATTATTGACACTATCAAAAGTGAGAATGAAAAGAGTAAAAGTTTTTTCATAGTTTTATTTTTTATTTAAAAATACGTCCTTGTATTTTGATGCAAAGATATATTCAAAATGAATCCGTTACTCCATCTTTTGAAAAATTTTAAGTAAGTTTTACCTAATTTTTGTTGGATATAATTTATGAACCATTTTTATACTGATATTTGCCGTATAAATTTAACAACAATCACCAAATGAAAAAAAATTACCTGATTATCAGCATGTTCATTGCGTTCTCGGTTTCGGCTTTCAGTCAATCGCAGCGTTTTGTTCTTTTCGAAGAGTTTACACAGGCAAGTTGTGCTCCATGCGCCAGCCAGAACCCTGCTTTTAATGCCTTACTAAGTGCGAATACAACCAAATGCACTTCGATAAAATACCAAACGAGTTGGCCCGGGGTTGACCCTATGAATGCACAAAATCCGGCAGATGTCGCTAACCGTGTTTCCTACTACGGCGTAACCGGCGTGCCCGATGCAGTCATGGATGGAAATGCTTACCACGGACAACCAAATGGGATAAACCAGACGAAAATCAATACCGAATATGCAGTAACATCGCCTTTCGAATTGTATATCAATCAGCAGCTTAGTCCAGCCAATGATTCAATTTACATAACCATGCTCGGTAAAGCCACAGGAACTGTTTCCGGTTCGCTGGTTGCGCATTGTGCTGTTATCGAAAATCATATTCATTTCAACACGGCTCCCGGTTCGAATGGCGAAAAAGATTTCTACCATGTTATGAAAAAGATGCTTCCGGCAGCTACAGGCGCAAGTTTACCTGCAACTTTTCAACCCGGTGATTATTTCATATTAAAGCATGCATGGAAATTAGCTAATGTTTATTCAATCAGCGAATTGAATGTTGTCGGTTTTATTCAGAACAATCAAAACAAAACCATATACCAGGCAGCTAATACTTCGGCAGTGCCCATTACAGGTGTTTACCAGAACGACCTTACCTTAATGAACCCGGGAAACATCCTGGCTTCCTATTGCGAGCCTTCGGTAGAGCCAACTATTGAACTACAAAATAATGGGTCTCTTCCCCTTACATCTGCCGAAATAAAGTACAGGATCAACGATGGCCCGGAATCAACGTATCAATGGAGCGGCAACTTAGGTTTCCTTCAAAGCACCACAATCTCGCTTCCGGCTGTGGCATACGCTGTTCAACCTGCCAACGAGTTAAAAATTTACGGGGTTTCAACCAATGGGGGCAGCGATCAATATCCAAAAAATGATACGGTTGTTTCTACTTTCACCATAGCTCCTATGCCCGGTTCGCAGGTAACAGTATATATCAAAACTGATGATAAGCCGGAAGAAACCACATGGGATATCAAAGATATCCAGGGGAATACACTTGCTTCAGGCGGTCCTTATACCGAAAAGAAGCACATATATTCCACCGTATTAGACCTGGCTTTCTCAACATGTTACGAATTCAGAATTTTTGACGCAGGTGGCAACGGCTTATGTTGTGTTAACGGTGTTGGTTTCTTTAAAGTTTATAATGGAAACGTTACTGTGAGTACCGGCAATACGTTTGGAAGTTCCGTTACCAGCCAGTTTTATTCGAGTTCGGCTGTTGGTTTGAACGAAACACCCGGTGCTGCTTCATTTTCTGTTTACCCGAACCCGGCATCGCGAAAAACAGCTGTTTCTTTTACCAATGCGGTAAAAGAGCAGGTTAGTGTGCAGGTTTATACTATGCAGGGTGCTGTGGCTCTAAATATTCCATTAAAAGAATATGCAAGCGGGCAGCATGAAATTAACCTGGATTGCAGTAAATTAGCACCCGGCGTTTACAATATAAGGTTGACAGCAGGCAGCAAGGTTTTTAACGAGAAGTTGACAATTAATAAATAAACATTTCTCAAACGGTAAAATTGTGAAAGCCCGGTTGAATGCCGGGCTTTCGCGTTTAAGTTATATAATAGTGTCAGACACCTTAAAAAAGGTGTGCAGACACTGTTACAGAAAAAGATTTTCCAACAACATATTATCAACCATTTGGGGCAGGGTAACTTTAAGATTCGGTTCTTTTTCCATAGCCCGTTTAATACTGAACACGGCGCCCTCGTTACGTGCCCAGCCACGGCGTGAGATGCCGTTATTAACATCCCAGTGCAACATCATGCGTAAGCGGCGGTCACATTCGGCACTGCCATCAAGCAGCATCCCGAATCCTCCGTTTATTACTTCGCCCCATCCGACACCGCCGCCGTTGTGCAGGCTTATCCAGGTGGCACCACGAAAACTGTCGCCCACAAAGTTCTGTACAGCCATATCGGCCGTAAAACTTGATCCGTCATAAATATTGGAGGTTTCGCGGTAAGGCGAATCGGTTCCTGATACATCGTGGTGATCGCGGCCAAGAACAACAGGACCTTTTAGTTTTCCCTGCCTGATTGCTTCATTGAAGGCGGATGCAATCATCGTCCGTCCATCGCAGTCGGCATATAAGATGCGTGCCTGCGAGCCGACAACTAATTTATTTTGTTTGGCTTCCTTTATCCAGCGTATGTTGTCGTGCATTTGCTGCATAATTTCCGACGGTGATTCAGCGGCTAGTTTTTCAAGAACCTCCATGGCGATACTATCGGTAATTTCCAGGTCGGAAGGGTCGCCCGAAGTGCATACCCATCGGAAAGGACCGAAACCGAAATCGAAACACATAGGGCCCATAATATCCTGCACGTACGAAGGATAACGGAAGGTACCATCCGGTTTCATTACATCGGCACCGGCCCGGGATGCCTCGAGCAGAAATGCATTTCCATAATCGAAAAAATACATTCCTTTGGCAGTCAGGCAATTGATGGCCGTTACGTGCCTGCGTAATGATTCCTGAACTTTTTCCTTAAATTGAACCGGCTCATAGGCCATCATGCTTTTCGATTCTTCAAGAGACAGTCCGACAGGATAATACCCACCGGCCCAAGGGTTATGGAGTGATGTTTGATCCGAACCCATTTCGACTTCAATATCCGCATCGGCGAGTTTTTCCCATAAATCGACAATATTTCCCTGGTAAGCGATTGATACAGCTTCTTTTGCTAATTTGGCCTTCCTGATCCGGATCAGAATTTCATCCAGGTCGTTAAAAACTTCATCAACCCAACCTTGCGAAAAACGGGTTTGCAAGGCTTTCGGATTTATTTCGGCCACGATGCAGATCGCTCCTGCAATCACAGCCGCTTTGGGTTGCGCACCCGACATGCCGCCAAGCCCGGAAGTAACAAATAGTTTTCCTGCAATTCCTTCGTTCGATTTTTCGACTTTACGACCGGCATTCAGCACCGTAATAGTTGTGCCATGTACAATTCCCTGCGGCCCGATGTACATGTAGGAGCCTGCAGTCATTTGTCCGTATTGCGTTACGCCCAGGGCATTAAAACGCTCCCAGTCGTCTGGTTTCGAATAATTTGGCACCATTAATCCATTGGTAATCACCACTCTTGGAGCTTCTTTGTGCGAAGGATACAAACCCATAGGATGACCCGAATACATTACCAGTGTCTGCTCCTCAGTCATTTCCGAAAGGTATTTCATAGTGAGCAGGTATTGCGCCCAGTTCTGAAAAACAGCCCCATTGCCACCATATGTAATTAATTCGTGGGAGTGCTGTGCCACAGCCGGGTCGAGGTTATTCTGTATCATGAGCATGATGGCTGCAGCCTGCTGGCAATGGGCTGGATATTGGTCAATGGGACGGGCATACATAGCATATTGCGGCCGGAAACGGTACATATAAATACGACCATATTTTTGCAATTCTCC
>CAIXAQ010000309.1 GCA_903917425.1 uncultured Bacteroidales bacterium | reverse complement strand
TGACCTATATTGCTGATATAGAAATACCTGTAGTCCATAAGGTCGTCAACTAATTGAGGGAAATTATTTTTCAGACACAGATAAGATTCCTCTTTAGCCAAGGCATAATGGGCCGGGTTATGGCTGATTCCTTCCAGGTTAAAATAGCTAAAGTCGAGGTCAACTTTTTGATACGACTTTTGGAAAATAACTAGAGCTTTCAGAAAAAAATCGAAATCGGAAACAATCCTGAATGATTCGTTATACAACCCGATTTCATTAAAAAGATCACGCCTTATCAACGATGCCTGGTGTGGAAGGCTATGTATACAAAGTTTGTGCAAAGTGGGTTTATCATGAGGCCGGATGGTTTGATATTTCCCGTTTTTCCTGATTTTCAGAACATTGCCTGATACAATATCGGCATAAATGTCGAGTTTGAATAATTCCTGGAACAAATGTTTACTAACCAGGTAATCTCCCGAATTTAAAAAATAGCAATACTCACCACGTGCAACCGAAATGCCTTTATTCATGGCATGATAAATTCCTTTGTCCTTTTCGCTGACCCAATAGGAGATTTGTTCTTCATATTGCCTGATAATATTCTTACTTCCGTCGGCAGAGCCTCCATCGATTACGATCAGTTCATAACAACGGAAGGTCTGGCTGATTACACTCCGTATAGTCTTCTCCAGTCCAGCCTT
Organism: uncultured Bacteroidales bacterium; assembly: GCA_903917425.1. Lineage (GTDB taxonomy): Bacteria > Bacteroidota > Bacteroidia > Bacteroidales > UBA4417 > UBA4417. The sequence continues at coordinate 2,091 of CAIXAQ010000309.1, read as the reverse complement.
ATTGTTCAGGTTAACTGTAATTATCGAAATTTTTATTTGCACAATAGTAAGAATTTCAGGATCACAAAATCTAATTTACGACGAACTCTTTGATAAGGTGATACTTAGCCGGGTGTACAAAAAAACAGTTGCTTATTCCATCATTCACCTTACGTATAATGCTATCCTGCTTTTTCAAACCAAATTCGTTATGATTATAAAATTCGTAACCATACGATTTCATTATTTGCTCCAGCTCAGGTTCTATGGCATTGAAAATTGTTTCGCAAATTATTATTGGCTTCATTTCTTTCAATACGTGACTTGCTTTTTCCAGGATCAGGTTTTCGGTACCTTCAGTATCCATTTTTATGAGGTCAATAGCAGATACCTTATTCCTGCTCACATAATTATCAAGTGTGGATGTTTTTACTTTGTTAACAACAAAGTTCCTGCCGGTGGTAATACTGCCAGCATTTCCTTCACCGGCCAGGTTATGTTCCAGGTATTTGTATTTTTTATTTTTAATCTCATAAAATTCTATGTCTCCTTCTTTGTGCGAAAGTGCAATGGATTCAGTTTTAATGTTTTTAAAATTATTAATACGGACATTTTCCTTAAAATAAAAAAACGGACCCGTTGCCGGCTCAAAACCAACAACTTCGATCTCCTTATTCTCCATGGCTGCAATCAAAGAATAATAGCCTATGTTTGCGCCTATATCGTAAAATGAGTTCACTTTCTTAATGAGTCTGATAAAAATGTCGGTATACTCGAACCGGCGATATCCTCCTCCCCAGAAAATAAGCTGTGTTAAATAACTGGTTTGGTTTGTTTTAAATTTCAGAATCTGACCTTCTTCATTTCTTAGTTTAAGAATACCCGAGGGTGGAAGTTTAATCTTTCCGGGAAGTATCGGGAACAGCATTTTGTTCAGATTGCGTAAAACAAGATTTACATTTGAATTGTATATTATCCGGTATATAAGTTGTTTCATATATGTTGGGAAGATTATTTGTATTAAATTATTGCTTACCAGATTAACCGCGCAGAAAAACACCGTCGAATTGAAGAAGTTCGCCATTGCTTTTTGTAATTCCTCTCACAATTTTAATCAGCCTGAACCCTTCTTTGTATAAATAATCACTCAATTGAAAATAAAGATCTTCACCGGTATACAGAGGCTGTACTGACATTTCCAATTGTATGGCAGAGATTGATTTCAGGACAGATTTCGCACCGAGAAGCACATTTTTTTCGAATCCCTGTGTATCAACTTTCATGAATATTTTTTGGTCCTTCACTTTCAGTTCATTAAAGATAGAATCAAGAGTGCGTATCTCTATGGCTTGCTTTCCAATGTATTTAGAATCGGGAGCCGCATCAGTATGCGTTTTATTTATATCCAGTAAGGAACTGCTAACCGAGTTTCCGGCTATATTAATTTCAGCTTTTCCATTTGTATCCCCCATTGCGATATTGTAAACGTCCCAACTTGCATCGTTTGCCGATTTCTGTCTGAGTTTTGCAAATGGCTCTGCAATAGGCTCAAAAGAGATAATCCTATTCTTATATCCGCCAATCCGGATTTCTTTTGCATATTGGCCTTCGTTAGCCCCAATATCGAGTACACACGTAAATTGGTGTGAAATCAGCAATTGCTCAATTTCCTGTTCATGTTTCGAATACTTACATTTAACAAGATCGTACCCCGTTTTACGTATAAGCCTGTGAAAAATCGTCTCAAGTTTTTTCTTTAGATACATTTAGTTGTTTGTTTATGTTATTCCTATTTATTTGACATTCTGTTCATGAGTAGGTCTTTTCTCCTGGCACGGCTATAGTTCTCAAAAAATCTTGCTTTGGCTTCAGCCTGAATTTCATGCCTTTTTTTCATGCTTTTAGTAATCATTTCACTGATAAAGAGGGGCTTACGAGGTACAATATACCCTGCATCACCAACAAGTTCAGGCATTCCACCTTCATGGGTAACGATGGGGACGCACCCATAAAACATCGATTCCGCAATAGATACACCAAACGATTCCGAGCGCGAAAGTTGACAATAAAATCTAGCCTTCATATAATATTCCGGCAATTCTTCGTGTGGTA
>CAIXAQ010000308.1 GCA_903917425.1 uncultured Bacteroidales bacterium | reverse complement strand
ATTCTGAATTCAGTTGTATTGATTCAGGAATCAGGACAAAAAATTATTTAACTGATATGTAAATCTTTATTACTAAAAATATTCTCAAATCAGCATCAGTATTGAAAATTGCATTAATTTAAGCGAAAATTTCAGTGACTTTCATCCTTCATTTACTTCATAGCAGATCCCACAGAGAAAGGATATGGTTCGGTGGGTTGAAATTCGGGAAAAGACTAAACCACTATGGATTAAAAATTCATAGGTTCAAACAAAAAATGAAATTATGAAGTTCTTCAACGCAAAGTGCGCAAAGTTTATTCATTAAAAATCAGGCTTAGCGTTCTTTGCGTAAACCTTAGCGTCCTTTGCGGTTAAAATTCATAGAAACTAATTTGATGCAATAAATTGCAGGGTTTTAACCATTTTTGATACAATAAATCAATTCAGCCGGGTTACTCAAAAGCAGCTAAATCCGTATTGTAAACACCCTTTATAACCTCAACATTAATACGCCAGTTAAATATGCAACCTACCTCATTAGCTGAAATCCTTGCAATTATAGTGGTGTGGCAGGCCTTGATATTTGCGGTATTGTTTATGGGGCTTTATATTCAAACAAAGGATATCCCTAAGAAATTCATTGCCTGCTTTATGCTTGTCAATGTGGGTTATTTCGGAGTAAACTGGCTTGTTTTTTTCGGCCACCTGCAAGTGCTTTGGTATGTGTACCCTTTTGCAACCCCTTTGCTGCTTTGTAACCTGCCTGTGTTCTACTGGTATATCCGGTCTTTGTCTGATCCGAATTTCCGGGTTAGCGGCAAGCAATGGCTTCACCTTTTACCTGCTCTTATTTTATTAGTGCCACAATTATCCTTTTTCATGGTTGGTGATTATCATGCCACCGAATTACTGGAGAAAAGTATCATTTCAAGGAATTATTCCATATTAGGCACATTCCTGACCAACCTCGACCATGTTACCTTTTATATACTATTTACGGGCCAATTCGCATTTTACTATCTGAAGTACCGTAAAATTATCAGTTCATACAACGCCCGCATCGGGAATGTGTATTCCTATACCGAAAATATCAATCTAAAATGGCTGCGAAAGTTAAAAATCGGAATCCTGCTGTTTTTTATCGGTCATGAGTTATCGCATAGTATTGAAATTAATATCAATATGTTTTCGTCACTGTACTTCAGTATAGGCATGATAGGTATACTGTTCTATATAGGCTATCACGGTTTGCTGCAGGGGAAAGGAGTTATTGCCCTTTACTCCCGGGAACAGAAAGATGCTGAAGAGGACACCGGCGTCATCCTAAGTCCAGCCTCAGCAGATGGGAAAAGAAGCGAGAATACTGAACCTCAGAGATATAAAAAGTCGGCGTTAAAATCGGATATGCGCAGCAGTATTATCGATAATCTGAAACGTTTAATGAAAGAGGACGAACTTTTTAGCGATACCAAGCTTAGCATTGATGATGTCGCCCGGCGTTTGGGTGTAAATTCGAAATACCTTTCCCAATCCATCAACGAGGAGTTTAATTGTAATTTTTATAATTATGTAAACGAACTGAGGGTCGAGAGAGCCAAAGTTTTTCTGGTTGCCGGCCCCCATGATCATTTTTCAATCGAGGGCATTTCTAACCAGGTGGGTTTCCAGTCGAAATCGTCTTTTTACAGTGCTTTTAAGCGTATTACAGGCTTAACTCCAACCGCTTTCAGGGCAAAAGCCGGGGAGAAGTTAGATGTAAAATCTGTCTTTCAAGATGAACAATTGGTGTAGCTAAAACCTGTTCTCAGATCAACTATATTCGGGAACTATGAAAATTTGATTAGCAGTTGTACCGGCACACTGTCACAAGAGCAGGGAGACCCTCGTATGCTAAGGTTTGATGATTATTTCGGAAAAAATTATTGGCTTTGATTCTTAATCCGGATTTAATTATTTACCGTAATCCCTGATTTTACTTATTTAGGCCTGTCTGTAACAGTAATACTCCCCCATCTTATCTTTTTTCGCAAGTGATCTGGTTTAGCTGCATTATAAGCGGACCTTACCGCAGTAACGCCTGAACTATTACCAATGCAGCAGCGAAGTCTCCTCAGAAACGCAAGGGATATATTAGTCGCATGTGATAAATTTTTTAATGAAAACTTTATCAGGTGCAATAACAGTATGACTCCGGAAAGGTGCGGTTAAATTTTTTAAGCAGTGCAATGAGCAAATTTTCTCAATCGCCGCCGTTTCGAATTTTCGTATTGTACTATTCTTATCAGGCGGGTTAGAGTAATCGGTTTCTCAAAGTAAGCAATAATATATTCGGGGTTTATCGGTGTGTACATTGTAGTGTCCTCCATTAATTTAGTGAAACATAAACTGTGCATAACGTTTCCGTTATTCTCTGAATTTTCAATAAAATTATTTTTGTTTTTTTCCTTTGAGCCAGGCAACCATTGGTTCCCATTTTCCTAACGCTCATTATAAAGACTTCAGACTGTCGTCTAAGTGTGTTGATTTATTTTGCAAAGGTACACTTTCAATGTTAAATGAATGTTAAGAAATAGGCGTATTGGGAGACGCAATAAGTAAACAGCTGATATAATGGCATATACAAGATGATAAATTTTCAGAAATTCACTTTTTAGAAATTATTATTTTGAATAAGATCGCTAAACCAATATCCGGAATTTTTAATAATACGCTCTTGTGTCTTAAAATCAAGATAAACCAGGCCAAACCTGGGAACATAACCTTCTTTCCATTCAAAATTATCGGTAAAACTCCACACAAAATAGCCGGTAACATTTACTCCCTCATTTTTAGCCCTTAAGACCTGTTTTATGTATTGTTCGAGGAAATTTCTTCTTTTTTCGTCCTTAACTTTCCCATCAACAACTGCATCAAGAAAAGCAGCGCCATTCTCGGTAACAATCAATTCTTTGAAGTTTTTATACCTGCTGAATTTCAGCAACATTTCATAAATACTTTCGGGATAGACTTCCCAACCCATAACCGTGGCCTCAACCTTCCTTTTTTCGGCTTTGATGAGTTTTGCCCAAATCAAAGGTGTAAACCAGGATGCCGATACAATTTCTCTCGTATAATTCTGTACTCCTATAAAATCCATATCGAAAGCAAGTTTACTCTCATCTCCATCCTTGATAAATGGCTCAAGCCGGTTTAATAATTTTAAGTCATTTACAGGATAACCCAATCCAGCCAAAGGTTCAACAAACAACCTGTTCAGCAATGCATCGACACGTTTCGCGGCCAACGCATTTTGGCTGGAATTACCGGCAGCCTGGATGTGCGAACAAGAAAAAGAGGTGCCAACCCTGGCCGCGGGTAACAGGGAACGGACTATTCTACCCCCTTCGGCCTGGCACATGGCAGCATGATGTACTGCCGCCAGAAAGCTATTGAGTCCTTTGCGACCAGGAGCATGAAGGCCCAGGAAATACCCTGCACCAGTAAATGCCATGGGCTCACTTAATATCGTCCAATGCTTTACCCTGTCACCAAAATACTTTACGCATAACTCAACATAGTCGCCAAACCACTTTATAATTTCCCTGTTGGTCCAGCCCCCCTTTTTTTCGAGTTCATAAGGTAAATCCCAATGATACAGAGTAATCCAAGGCTCTATGCCATGGCTGAGGCAAACATCAATGACCCTGTTATAAAATTCAATTCCCAACGGATTAGCATTGCCTGTTCCATTCGGAATTACCCTGCTCCATGCAATCGAAAAACGGTAGTTCGGAATTTTGAGAAGTGCCATCAGCGCAATGTCATCAGCATAGCGATGATAAAAATCGCAAGCCATATTCCCGTTCTGATTCTTATAAATTTTGCCTTTTGTATTAGAAAATACATCCCAGATTGATTTTCCTTTTCCATCTTCATTATACCCGCCTTCTATCTGGTATGCTGCTGTCGATACGCCCCACTTAAAGTCAGGTCCGGGATCGTTTGTTTTAAAACTCATCGCTGAAATTAAATCTGTGTAGCCATCTTCCTGAATAGCATATTTATGAATTTTTTGAACGAATCCAATTTTGATTCAGTTTGCAAAGGGGCAAAGTTGTAAGCGGGTAACTGTTCTTTAAGAATTTTACTGACGATTTCTTCGGTATAATCGGGATAATCCACTTCGATTCTGACGCCGGTTTCAATCCAATGGTTGAGTTTACCAATTTGTTTGCGTTTAAGGTTTTTCAGCACCGGCACTCCCATTTCTTTTAAAGCGGTTGCATTACACTGCTGTTCGTATTGTCCCTGCATGGGGATTACCATCAGTTTTTTCTTCATATAAAGGGCTTCGGCAGGAGTTTCAAAACCGGCTCCGCACAAGACGCCTTCGGCTGATGCCATGCTTTCAATAAATGCTTCGTTGTTGATTGGCCGTATTATATAATTATTTTCTCTGATCACTTTCTTATTATGTTTCGAAAAAACCTCCCAGCGAGTATCTGTGCACTTCCCCAGGGTATTAATTATTCTCTGATCATCATACGCCGGCAGGTAAACCGTGTAGTGGCCAAGGTTCTGAACTTTCTGTTCGCGCACCTGTGAACGGATTACAGGTGTGAATATATTTTCACCCACAGTTTTAAAGTGAAATCCATATTTGGCATTCGCCGGGGCATAATTTTTCAGGATCATTCTGCCCAGAATATCTGCATTTTTAGGTTGAACAAAGTTACTGTTCAATACCGCAGATTGGTGACTAAGGCTGATACATCTTACTTTCCTTAGTTTGCAGGCCCAGGCCGAAACAGGTTCGAAGTCATTCAGGACCAGATCGTAATTACTTACCGGCAGGCTCATAATCTCTAAAAACAATGCTTTTACATTGTTTTGCTTATAGGTTTCGCTAATATCCACTCCTCCCTTCGCTCCAAAAATAAATCCAAGCCCTTTGAATTTATATTTTACCGGAAATGGAAGTTCGACATCAGCCTGCGAGCCGCTAATCAGAATATCGACCTCGTGGTATTTTTGTAATACAGGGATTATATCCCTGGCCCTGCTTAAATGGCCATTGCCTGTACCTTGTATGGCATATAATATTTTCATT
>CAIXAQ010000307.1 GCA_903917425.1 uncultured Bacteroidales bacterium | reverse complement strand
TGAAAAGATCGGGACGCATGTTTACAACTGCACCCATCAGAAGCCCACCGGCACTTCCGCCCATGATGGCAAGTTTTGATGCCGAGGTATATTTATCCTGCTGCAACTTCTCGGCACAGGCAATGAAATCGGTAAAAGTGTTTTTCTTTTTCAGGAGTTTTCCATCTTCATACCATTGTTCACCCATATCGCTTCCTCCCCTGATCTGGGCTATGGCGAAAACAAACCCGCGATCAATCAGGCTGTAGAAGTTGGAAACAAAACGAGCATCCGAACTGTAGCCATACGATCCATAGGAATAAAGCAGTGCTGGCGCGGATCCGTCCTTTTTCAGTGATTTTTTATAAACAACCGACATCGGGACTTTAACTCCATCGGCAGCGGTAGCCCAAACGCGTTCCACTGTGTAGTCATCGGCATTAAAGCCTCCTGGGATTTCCTGTTCTTTGAGTTTAACACTTTCATTTTTAGCAAAATCGTAATCGTAGACCGTATTAGGGCGGTTCATGGAAGTATAACGGTAACGAAGTGTATTGGAATTATACTCCGGGGTGCCGGTCATTGATGCGGTATAAACCGGTTCGGGAAAGTTGATGGTACTGGTTTTTCCATCAGCTAAATTCATGATAAGTATTTCGTTCAAGCCATTTTTACGGGTTTGGGCTGTGAGGTATTTATCAAAAACATCAAGATATTCAATCTTAACATCTTTGTTATGGGCAATCACTTCTTTCCAGGTGCTGCGGTCGGCATAGCCTGTTAAAGGAGCTTCGTAAACCTTGCAGTTCAGGTTATCACGATCCTTGTACTGTATAAAAAATTTGTCCTTGTGATGATACACGTTGTAAGTAACATCCTTGACTCGCGGAATAAAAACCTTAAACTTTCCATCTGGTTCATTAGCTGGAAGATACAGGTACTCGGAAGTGGTAAAGCTGGCGGTTTCGATAAAAATAAAATCCTTGGTTTTGCTTTTATCCAAACGGACAACAAATTGCTCATTGGGTTCTTCAAAAACAAGTTCGTCGGGTTTTGTACTTCCCGTTACATGCCTGTAAACTCGCCAGGAACGCAGGGCCTCGTTACCCACAGTATAAAAAAGTGTTTTGTTGTCGTTAGCCCAAACGAATGACTGAACTTTATCAATCTTCACCGGCAAATCATTTCCTGAAGACAGGTCGCGGACACGCAGGGTATAATCAGCATACGACCCGGTTTCGTTGCTCATATAAGCAGCCAACTTATTATCGGGACTTACGTCGAAATTCGAAAAAATAAAGGCTTTCTTGCCTTCGGCCATTTTATTTACATCGAAAACAATTTCTTCGGGAGCCGATATGCTTCCTTTTTTACGGCAGATGGTGCGGTATTGCTTGCCCTTTTCGGTGCGCGAAGAATAGAAATATCCATTGTCGAGTTGTGGTACCGTTTCGTCATCTTCCTTGATCCGGCCTTTCATTTCAGCATAAAGTTTCACCTGCAAAGCTTTAGTTGATTGCATGACGGTATCGAAATAAGCATTCTCTGCCTTCAGGTAAGCTATCACTTCGGGATTGCTTTTATCCTTCAGCCAGAAATAGTTGTCGATGCGTTTGTTACCGAATTCGGTAAACTCGCTCGGTTTTACTGTCGCCACAGGAGGTGCAGGGAAATCGCTTTGCTGGGTTATTTTCACAGGAGTTTGAATTGATGGGTTACAGGCGGCTATTATCACTAAACCGAAAATGGCCGGCCATTTTTCAATGGTATGTTTCATAGGGCTGAAAGTTAAAAGATTGGTTTTGTAAAAGTAGCAAATATTGGTCATTCCCGATATCCTCATTCGAGGGGCATCATTTTATTTAGATGCGCTTGGAAAGAACCGGCTGAATTGAAATTCATCAAATTGATTTTGATTTTATTCTTTTGCCATGTATTCCGAGAAGATACCTGCGGATTAGAACCGCCAGTATTTTTATAAGGCCTTGATTTTTAGGCCCTTTTGGGTCAATCAAAAAATAAGAGAAAGAAATTGCATTCGAATTTGTAATACCCATCAATTTGAAGTTTGAAGTCAATTAAATCATCGTTACGCGAAAAATCCAAAGCATCAAAGGAATATAGCTTTGATATGGATTCTGTTTGAAATTGAATATTTGTGTTAATTTAGCATCACACAACCCAGCGGAAGTCTTATGCACAAAATCATTTTGCTCATCGATATTTCAGAGGAATACGGCCAAAACCTGATGAAGGGGGTTGTGAAGTATTCTAAGGAAAAGGGGCCCTGGGTATTTTGCCGTATGCCACTTTTTTACCGGGAAACACTGGGCATGGAGGGCATCGTAAATTTTGCGAAAGAGTGGGAAGCCGATGGTATTATTGCCCAGTTGTATAATGACCTGGATGTAAAAAAAGTGTTGGATGCAGGGATTTTCCTGATAGCGGAAGATTTTAAAGAAAGGTTTTCGGATATTCCGAATATCACAGGAGGATATTATGAAGCCGGAAAGTTGGGCGCCGAATATTTCCTGCAAAAAGGATTCAGGAATTTTGCTTTTTATGGCTTTAAAGACATCGTTTGGTCGCGCGAACGTTCCCAGGGCTTCGAGGCTCATCTGGCCGATCAGGGGTTCAAAGTGTACTATTTCGACCACGAACAGACTCCTTCGCGTGAGTTGTGGCATTATAAGCCATCGGCCCTGAGCAATTGGTTGCAATCGTTGCCAAAACCCATTGCCATTATGGCCTGCGACGATGAACGGGGTCAACATATTACCGAAGCCTGTAAACATGCAAAAATACAGATTCCCGAAGAAATTGCCGTACTTGGCGTTGATAACGACAAAATGACCTGCAATTTATCCGATCCGCCTTTGTCGAGCATCGACCTTGATACCGAAAAAGGAGGATATGAAGCAGCACGCTTAATGGATTTGATGATCACAAAACAAGTGACACAACATTACGATATCATCGTAAAGCCCACCCAGGTTATTACACGCCAGTCAACCGATATTGCTTCGGCCAACGACAAATACATCGCAAAGGCCTTGAAATTTATACATCAGAATATTGACAACCGCATTAATGTGCTGGATGTAATAAAACAGGTACCACTTTCGCGCAGGGCACTCGAAAAACGTTTTCAGGAAACTACCGGAACTGGTGTTTACAACTATATTTATAATTTACAGATTCAAAAATTTGCCCAGCGCTTGCTCGAAACCGATAAAACGATTCTTGAAATCGCAATTGAATCGGGTTTTGACAACAGTAAAAACATCTCAAGGCAGTTTAAACAAGTAAAAGGCTGTACCCCGATTGAATACAGGAAGAGACATCTTACAAAACGATAATTTTTATTATTGGATGTCGGGTGCGTAGGGTGTAAGAACTTGGTTGTGATGCACTTATCGGAGTCGAAATAAGGGCTTTTTCACTTTGCCGCCCCTCGCTTTGTCACCCCTCGCATTTTTAATGCTATACAAAAGGCAGGAAACTAATTTGCGCAAATCGAAGAATATAATACGCAAATCCATACAGTTTCACATAAGTATATCTATATCTTTGTCTTATTAAAGATGTTGTGAAATATAATTCAGTATTTTCAAAATTACCAAAGCCTTCCTGAAACATCTTTTCCGGCCATTAAAATCCTCAATCCATAATTAAATACCTATGACAAACTAAAACCCAACCCAATGAAAAAAAAGTTACCATTCAATCTTTTACCAATCCAGAGAATAAAGTCGATTCTTGCGACAGCATTCTTGTTGTTGATTGTACAAACCGGCCTTTATGCGCAGAACGTGAATGTTAAAGGCAGCGTTAAGGCCAACGATGGAACAACCATGCCTGGCGTGACAGTTGTGATTAAAGGTACTTCGACTGGAACAACTACCGGGTCCGATGGACAGTTTTCTCTCTCTGCACCTGCGGATGCCACCCTCGTATTCTCGTTCATCGGTTTCGCAACTGCCGAAATTGCTGTTGCCGGGAAAACCCTGGTAGATGTTACATTAACCGAATCAGCAACCAACCTGAGTGAGGTTGTGGTGATGGGTTATGGCACACAGCAGAAAAAAGATGTAACCGGGGCAGTAGCTTCAGTTACCGCCAAGGAATTTAAAGACAGACCTAATACCCAGCTTGGCTATGCCCTCGAAGGGAAAGTGGCAGGTGTGCAGGTGGTGAGACCATCCGGTCAGCCACAAGCGGGCTTTACTATCAGGGTTCGCGGTACTTCTACTATTACAGCAGGCAGCGAGCCACTGTATATTGTTGACGGTGTGCCAACTACATCCGTGAATCAGATCAATCCATCCGACATCGAAAGTATGTCAATATTAAAGGATGCTTCGGCAGCTTCTATATACGGAGCTTCGGGATCGAATGGCGTAGTTATTATTACTACAAAACGTGGAGGAAACCAGAAAACCAAAGTTACTTTTGATACCTACATGGGATCATCCAAAGTATGGCGTAAACTGGATGTGCTTAATGCTGCACAATATAAAGATTTGGTATCGGAAATGGGCCAAACCACTGACTGGAGTTTATATCCTTACGACAGCCACTGGCAGGATCAGGCTTTCAGAACAGGTCATCAGCAAAGTTATCAGCTGGCTGTCAGCGGGGGAAACGAAAATACCAATTACTACATTTCAGGATCGTGGATGAAACAGGAAGGCATTGAGATTACGAACGTAGTTGACCGGTATAATTTTAAAACCAACCTTGATCACACGGTAAACAAAGTTCTTAAAGTTGGAACCAGTATTTCGTACAATCGTTGGAGAGACGTTTCGGTAAATGAAACAGGCAGATGGGGTGCAATTAACAGTTTAATAACCGGGGCCCCTGTAACCGAAGTGTATAATGCTGACGGAACTTTCGCTGCCAACCCTTTCATACCGGATCTGGAGAATCCTATTGCCCTGCTCCTGGCGAACGATCACGCTTACGTAAATGCCCGCTTTTTAGGCAACGTATATGCTGAAATAAGTCCGGTACAGGATTTGAAATTCAGAACGATGTTTGGTTACGAACAAAACAATGGTACTTATACCGGCTGGGTCGATCCATACAGGAGCAGGGAAGGTCGGAATTTTCAGGGTATTGCCGATTTAAACTCCAACGAACAGACTTATTGGATATCGGAAAACACCCTGACCTATTCCAAGAATTTTGAAAAAAACAGCCTGACGGCACTAGCCGGATTTGTTGTCTCAGAGAATGATCTTAATTCGTCCAACATCAATGCAAAAGGATTTGGCGGATCAGCCATTCAGACTGTTAACGGGGGATCAACCCGCACGGCTACTGCCGGGATAACCCAGCGCAGGAATGCAGCTTTCCTGAGCCGGGTAAACTATGGATATGACGACAAATATCTTTTAACGGCTAATTTCAGGGCTGATGCTTCAACCGTATTTTCTGCAACCGACAATGTTTGGGGCTATTTCCCTTCGTTCTCAGCAGGTTGGAGAATATCGAAAGAAGATTTTTTTACCGGGCTTGATTTTATCAACGACTTGAAATTCAGGGCAGGTTACGGCGAAGTTGGAAATGACCAGGTGGGTAATTACGCTTCCTATGGACTGGTTAGCGCAGGTGCATTTTATGTGTATGGCGGAAATGTTGTCCCTGGTACATCACCGGTGACACTTGAGAATAAGAACTTAAAATGGGAAACTACAAAGCAAACCAACTTTGGACTTGACTTTGCTTTTCTTGATAACCGCATCCTTTTTACTACCGACTACTATATTAAAAAAACCACCGATATGTTGTTAAACAGGCCTATCCCTGCCAGTGTAGGGTTGCCTTCCAGTACTGCAACTAAAAATATCGGAGAAATGGAAAACCGCGGATTCGAATTTCAGGTTACCAGCCACAATCTCAATAGCCAGAATGAGTTAAAATGGACTACCGATTTTAACATCTCCTTCAATAAAAGCAAAATTATCAGTCTTGATGGAGGAACCATTAAGGTTGGCAATATCTCCGACAGGGGTTCCGTGGCAATTGCACAGGAAGGCCAGCCGTTAGGATTGTTCTTCGGATACATTTCCGATGGTGTTGATCCTGCTACCGGCGACATGATTTATCGCGATCTGGATGGAGACAGCACATTAAGCGATGGCGATAAAACAATCATTGGCAACGCGAATCCTAAGTATACTTTTGGATTAACTAACACATTCACATACAAGGGCTGGAGTTTTAGTTTCTTTTTCCAGGGTGTACAGGGTAACGATATTTTTAACGCATCCCGTATCGAAACCGAAGGCTTAAGCATGGAAACCAATCAATTAGCTACTGTGTTAAACCGATGGACTACCCCCGGACAGAATACAGGTATTCCAAGGGCTACCTACGGCGATTTCACGAACTCGCTTATTTCCTCCCGTTTTATTGAGGATGGCTCTTTCGTTCGCCTAAAATCACTTTCACTGGGTTATGAGCTTCCAAAAAGCATAATCAGCAAACTGAATGTGAGCCGGTTATACCTGTATATAAGCAGCGAGAACCTGCTGACCTTTACAAAATACAGTGGATTCGATCCGGAGGTAAGCGTATATGGCCTTAGCTCGAACAACACAGAAAAAAATATCGCCCCGGGTGTTGATTACGGAACCTATCCGCAGTCGAGGGATTTTCTTGTTGGGTTAAACGTAACTTTTTAATAACATAAAAACTGATCGAGATGAAAAAAATACTAAATATCATTGTGATTGTTGGCATCCTTTTATTGATGTCGACAACATATTCCTGCAGCAAGTTCCTGGATATAAAACCACAATCAAGCCTCACAACAGGGAATGCATACAATTCGGCGCAGGATCTGGAAAATGCCATGGCCGGCGCTTACAGGGCCTTTTACTACGAATACTATCAATGGCTTAATGTTTTATTGGGAGATATGCGTGCCGATAATTCGTACATCGGCGGAAGCGGTGACCCTCCTTTGGCCGAATATGATAATGTTGCTATGACAGTTGCCAACAGCTCAAACTACAACAACTGGTCGCAACTATATACTGGCATAGGACGTTGTAACGTGATCCTTGAAAAGATAAACACGGTAACCGATCCTGCTTTGGATGTAAATAACCTTCGTGAGCAAATTATCGGTCAGGCCAGTTTTCTGAGGGCATTCCATTATTTCCAACTGGTAAAATTATGGGGTGGTGTACCCATCGAACTAAATTCGAATTCGGCTGATCCGGCTAAAACCAACCTGCCTCGTTCCACCGAAACAGAAGTTTACAATCAGATCGTAAAAGACCTGGAAGTAGCCCTTGCAAATTGCCCCGACAGCTATGGCAGTGACGATAAAGTTAACAAAGTGAAAGCTACCAAAGGCTCCGCAAATGCATTGCTCGCAAAAGTCTGGGCACAACGCACCGACAGGAATTATACCAAAGTTATAACATACTGCAACGCGGTTATCAACAGTCCTGCCGGCTATGCTTTACTTCCTAATTACGCCGATTTGTTTGATGGCGACCACTATTCAAATTCCGAATCGATTCTCGAAATTGC
>CAIXAQ010000306.1 GCA_903917425.1 uncultured Bacteroidales bacterium | reverse complement strand
GATATAGATGCAAATTCCGATAAAACAGATTTTAGTACCACAAAAAAAGAATAATAAAACCGTTAATATTCCGTTTTATCAAATGCCTTTATAATACCTCATTTTATCAAGCCTAGTTAGTGCCTTATGAGAATTCGTTTCCTGCTTTTCACTTTCATCTTCAGCCTGGCGGCATTCCCGGTTTTTTCGCAGAGTCGTTCGTTGCGTGCTGCCGACGAGGCTTTTAATAACATGCAATATAATGTTGCCGTTACCAAATATAAAAAAGCCTTATCCAAAGCCAAAGCAAAGCCGGATAAAGAAAAGATTTCGTTCCAGATTGCTGAATGCTACCGCATTACCAACAATACCAAAAAGGCTGAACCTGCTTACAAACGTATAGTAAAGACAAAATTTGCCGAATCCAACCCCCAGGTTTTCCTCTACCTTGCCCAGGCAATGAAATCGAACGAGAAATACAAGGATGCAATCGTTTATTTCGAAAAATACTCCGAAGCGGTGCCCGATGACCCTCGTGGTAAAAATGGTTCACTTTCGTGTACCCTGGCGCAGGAATGGCTCGACAATCCTACAAAATTGAAAGTTGTTCCCGAAAAAGTTTTAAATTCAAGAGAATCAGACTTCTCAGTCACGTATGCTGATAAACTTTACAATACCATCATTTTCACATCCACGCGCGATGCCGCTACCGGCAAGGATATGGATAACTGGACAGGTCAGAACTTCAGCGATTTGTTTGTATCGAAATTAGATCCCAAAGGTCAATGGTCAACACCGGTGCTGCTGGAATCCGCAAATGTATTGAATACCGAAGCCAATGAAGGAAATCCTTCGGTGAACAGCAAATTCACTCAATTGTATTTTACTCGTTGTTTCAACGACAAGGCAACTCTCCAGGGATGCAAAATAATGGTATCACGCCGGGCTGGCCGCAACTGGAGCGAACCAAAAGCACTGAATCTTGGCGGTGATAGTACAACCGTATTCGGCAATCCTTGTATCAGCCCCGATGAGCTTACACTCTTCTTTACCAGCAATTTACCAAAAGGATATGGTGGAAGAGATATCTGGGTTTCAACACGTAAAACTCCAGCTGATAATTTTGGACGGGCTGTAAATGCCGGCCCTGTCATCAATACTCCTGACGACGAAATGTTCCCCTTTATGCGGAACGATACTTCGCTGTATTTTTCTTCCAACGGTCATCCCGGTCTGGGTGGGCTTGATATTTTCCGTTCCACCTTTTCGAATGGAGAATGGCAGAAACCTGTTAATCTTCAGGTTCCTGTCAATTCGCCGGGCGATGATTTCGGAATCGTTTTTCATCCTGAAGAAGACAGGGGATTTTTCTCTTCGAACCGCAAAGGCGGCAAGGGTAGCGACGATTTATATTCGTTTGTAAACCCTCCTGTAATTTTCACCCTTTCGGGAGTGGTTAAGGACGATAAATCATTGCAGTTTATTCCGGGTGCTGTTGTAAAACTGACAGGTTCAAACGGGACTTCTGTTGAAGCAAGAACCGATGCAAAAGGATTTTACAGTTTCAGCAAATCGCAGATCAAAGGAAATACCACTTATGAACTTCTTTGCATCAAGGCAAATTATTTTAATAAGAAAGCCAAAGAAACCACCGTTGGACTCGAAAGCAGCAAGGACTTTACCATTAATTTCAACCTGGAACCTATTCCGGATAAACCTGTTGTGCTGCCCGATATCCTTTACGACCTGGCCAAATGGGATCTAAAACCCCAGTACCAGGATTCGTTGCAGGGTTTGATCAAGACACTGGACGAAAACGAAACTATAATTGTTGAACTTGCCTCACATACCGACTCTCGGGGCACCGATGAAAGCAATGATGTACTTTCGCAGAAACGTGCCGAATCGGTTGTAAATTACCTGATCGACCGGGGCATTGATCCCGACAGGCTTGTTGCAAAAGGGTATGGCGAACGCGTTCCAAGGCGCTTGGCCAAAGATGTGTTAAAAGACGGATTCCAGTTTAAATCAGGAACCTTACTTTCACAATCCTTTATCGACTCCCTGGAAACAAAACCTGCCCAGGAAGCTGCTTATTCGTTGAACCGTCGTTCGGAATTCAGGATCATCAGTAAAGACTTTGTACCGAAAACACAGAATAAAGCCATTGCCGGGCAAAATCAGAAAGTGAGCATCGAGATTAATCCGGAAGACAATGTGGTTCCTCTAACTGAGAATTCGGATAAGTCGCTTTCGTTCACTGCCGTGATAAACGGTATTACAACTCAAATTACCTTAAGTGACGAAAGTTCCGGCTTAAGTTTTTCGGTTCAAGAAACTTTGAAAATGCTTAAATCAGGCTCCATAGGTAAAACCGATTTTGATGGTGATCCTGAAAAAATATTAGGCAACAACTCTGTGGCAGATAAATCCGTCTTTACGGTTGGCGAAATTGATATTACAACCAAATCAGCTTTTGAGTTGGAAGCTACTGTTTTACAGAAACAAAAAGTACCAGTCGTGATGAATACCAAAATGCTGAAAAAGTTCGGTGAATACACTATTGATAAGGAGAAAAAACAGCTTGTTTTTAAATAAGAGTGGTGGTTAATCGTAAATCGCAAATCGTAAATTCTTAATCCGAAATTGTCCATTGTCCATTGTCCATTGTTAATTGATATACACAGATGACCGACAGGTATTTACAAAGAGGAGTTTCGGCCACAAAGGACGATGTTCATAATGCTATTAAAAATATGGACAAAGGCTTATTCCCGAATGCTTTTTGCAAAGTAGTTCCTGACTTTTTAGGTAACAACCCTGCGTATTGCTGCGTGATGCACGCTGACGGCGCGGGCACTAAATCATCGCTTGCTTACCTGTACTGGCGCGAAACCGGGGATATTTCGGTCTGGAAAGGTATCGCCCAGGATGCAGTTATTATGAACACCGATGACCTGTTATGCATAGGTATTACCGATAACATCCTGCTTTCGTCAACCATTGGCAGGAATAAAAACCTGGTTCCGGGTGAAGTTATAAGTGCACTAATCGAAGGTACTGAAGAATGCCTGGATATGCTTCGCAAAAACGGTATAGGCATACATTCAACCGGGGGCGAAACTGCCGATGTAGGCGACCTGGTACGGACTGTAATTGTCGATAGTACAGTGATAGCGAGGGTTCTCAGATGTGAAATAATCGAGAACCATATTCAGCCCGGAGATGTAATTATAGGCCTGGCTTCTTTTGGACAAGCTTCTTACGAGACTCAGTATAACGGCGGTATGGGCAGCAACGGTCTCACATCAGCAAGGCACGATGTTTTCGACCACCGATATGCTGCCAGGTACCCTGAAAGTTTTGATAAAGCAATCGCAGACAAGCTTGTATATTCAGGTAAACTTTCGTTGACTGATACTACCGAAATTGCCGGGATGAATGCCGGTAAACTCGTCCTCTCCCCTACCCGTACTTACGCACCGGTGATCAGGGAGATACTCGAAGAATACCGACCTGAAATTCATGGAATGATACATTGCAGTGGCGGAGCGCAGACCAAAGTGCTTCATTTTGTAAATGACCTGCATATTATTAAGGACAATCTTTTCCCCATTCCTCCTCTTTTCAGGATGATAAGTGAACAATCTGGTACTTCATTACGCGAGATGTACCAGGTGTTTAATATGGGTCACCGGATGGAACTGTATGTTAACGAGAATATTGCAGCCGATATTATCAGAATTTCAGAAAGTTATAATATTCCGGCTCAAATTGTCGGAAGGTGTGAAAACTGGTCAGGGAAAAAGTTAACAATACAGGTTGGGAGTGAGTCTTTTGAATATTAGCTTTATTACCTATTGATTATTACACTTGAATTCTTCTTTTTTTTAACTTTTAGATATTAAGTTTAGTCTTTAGAATGTGTCCTCTGTTTTACATCAGGCAACATCAACCTTTTATCACAACACCTTAAAACCGACCATCATTTCGCGTACCTTTGCACCCGCAAAAAATCAATAAATACTATGTTAGACAAGCTTGCAGCCATACACGAACGTTACCTTGGAATTTCACAACAAATCACTGATCCTGATGTAATGCAGGATATGAAGGCCTATATTAAACTCAGCAAAGATTACAAGGAACTACAGCCGATAATAGAGGGATATAAAAAATATAAAGTCATAGTCGAAGGGATAGAAGCTTGCCGCACTATACTGGACGAAGAAAAAGATGAGGAAATGCGCGCTTTTGCGAGGGAAGAAATGGAATCTCTGGTAGAGCAGCGCGACAAACTGGAGGAAGAAATCCGGCTGATGCTGATACCTTCTGATCCCCAGGATGTTAAAAATGCTGTGGTTGAAATCAGGGCTGGAAGCGGGGGCGATGAAGCCAGTATCTTTGCCGGCGATCTGTACCGCATGTATATTCACTATTGTGAACGCAAAAACTGGAAAATTGAACCTGTGAGCATGACAGAGGGAACCATGGGCGGTTTTAAAGAAATTATCTTTGAAGTTCAGGGCAATGGCGTTTATGGCCTGCTCAAATACGAATCGGGGGTTCATCGTGTGCAGCGTGTGCCCGATACCGAAACACAAGGGCGCATACATACATCTGCCGCATCGGTTGCCGTGCTGCCCGAAGCCGACGAATTTGATGTTGATATTAAACCCAGCGACATCCGGAAAGATACCTACTGCTCATCAGGCCCGGGTGGACAAAGTGTAAATACCACTTATTCCGCTGTTCGGCTGACACATGCCCCGACTGGAATCGTGGTTGCCATCCAGGATGAAAAATCACAGATGAAAAACTTCGAGAAGGCCATGACGGTTCTTCGTACGCGTATTTTCGAAATGGAATACCAGAAATATCTGGATGAGATATCGAAAAAGCGTAAAACCATGGTTTCGACCGGAGACCGTTCAGCTAAAATCAGAACCTATAATTATCCGCAAAGTCGCGTTACTGACCACCGTATTAACCTGACTATGTATAACCTGCCTGTTTTTATGGATGGCGAGATTCAGGATTTTATTGATTCGCTGCAGTTGGCTGAGAATGCCGAACGACTGAAAGAAGCTACGGAGTAAAAGCAATAATTGAGCTTGATTTTTATTCGAAATGCTTTCATAAACAAGCTTCCCGGTTCGATTAAAGGCAATTGCAATCACCTGAAACCAAACCGGGAAGACTTTAAATCAATTTGCTGTTAACCAGCAGGATAATTTCTTTCCTTTCAATAATAGGATCAATGATGATGCCCGCCGGCTCCATGGGCATGACCATGGCTCATTTCCTCGTCAGAAGCGGTGCGCACTTCGAGCACTTTACCTGCAAAATGCAATACATTTCCGGCCATAGGATGATTAAAGTCCATGCGGACTGAATCGTTGCTTACGCTAACAACTGTGCCCTGGAGCATATTTCCCTGGTCATCACGCATTGGAATCACATTGCCAATGGCAAG
>CAIXAQ010000305.1 GCA_903917425.1 uncultured Bacteroidales bacterium | reverse complement strand
GATAAAACCTCTGCACTTACGGGTCCATCCACAATTTCGCAAATGTCAACATAATGTTTCAGAATATTTTTACGGCCTTTGATACCTTCTTTAGCCATAAGCGAAGGGTTGGTAGTAACGCCGTCTAGAATTCCAAGTTCATTTGCTTCCCGGATTTGGTCCAGGTTAGCTGTGTCAATAAAAAACTGCATGGTTGTAATTTTAAATGTTTGAAAATGGTTTTTCGCAAAGTTAGCCCCTTTTTCTGACTGCGAAGGTTTTTTTTTGCGGGAATTTGCCCTGCAGAGTCAGGCTGATTTTGTCGGCTTGTAGTGTGAAATTGACTTTTAAAAATTATATTATAATGGTAATCAGTAATTTAATTGAAATAAAATATTTAACAATAAGGCATAAAAAATGGGTAAGCTACTTATATCGCACCGCTCAACTATTTACCCTTGCTACATTCCTGTCCTGGGGGAGTTCAATAGGAGCTGGTCGTATAAGACTTACCCGGTGCAAAAGTACAACTTTTTGCGATTTAAAAAACATATAGCAGATTTTAAGCAGTTTTTAACCAAGTTTCATACCTTTGCACTAAACCAAAACCTTAAATTATAATCAATATGGAAACAAAAAATGAATTTTTCAGTTCAGCCTTGAAGACCGGTCTTATAATCGGAGTTGTTTCGATTTTTGCCTGGATTATAATGTATATTGCTGATATTAAACCAGTAGGAATTATGATTCCGATGTTGACAGGGCTAGGAATGATTGCAATCAGTATTGTAATTCTGGTGATTCTGTTTAAGAAATACAAAGCTTCAATTGGTGGATTTATTTCGTTTAAAGATGCTTTTTTATATTGCTTCATAGCTTTATCTGTTTCGGTAGTTCTTTCTACTTTAATTACTTATCTCTTTATTGCTCTGATAGAACCAGATTATTACAAGAATATCATGGAAGCTCAAAAAACTTGGATGGAGAATTACCTTAGTGGAAAAATGTCGGAAGAACAGTTGGCTGAAGCACTTGATAAATTTGATGTATAGGCCGCTGAAATGGGTTCTGTCAAGTCCACACTGAAACAGATGTTATACAGCCTTATTGGTAGCGGGGTTATAGCTTTAATAGTTGGAGCCATCATGAAAAAGAAACCTGAAATGTTCGATAACGCTTCAGGAGGAGTAATTTAAATCTGCTTATGGATATTTCGGTAATAATACCACTGCTTAACGAAGAAGAGTCGCTGCCCGAACTTTGTCAATGGATTGATAAAGTGTTGACGGAGAATAAATACACATTCGAAATCCTGCTGATTGATGACGGAAGCCGTGATAATTCGTGGAAGATTATCGAGGAACTTCATCACAAAGATGCCCGTGTAAAAGGCATTAAATTTCGCCGTAACTACGGGAAATCGGCCGCATTAAACACAGGTTTCAAAATAGCTGCCGGCGATGTGATCATCACCATGGATGCCGACCTGCAGGATAGCCCGGAAGAAATTCCAGGTCTGTATGCGATGATAAAGAATGACGGATTTGACTTGGTTTCGGGGTGGAAAAAAGTCCGTTACGATTC
>CAIXAQ010000304.1 GCA_903917425.1 uncultured Bacteroidales bacterium | reverse complement strand
GCCCTTCGTCTAAGGCTTCACGCCAGATGGCATCGGTAGTCGGAACAATTTTAAGTACAACGCCCGGAGCAACTTTTCGTCCTTTTAATATACTGGCTGCTTCGCGAAGGTCCTCCATCCTCCCGTTGGTGCAACTGCCCAAAAAGGCGGAATCTATTTTCGTATTTTTAACACTTTCCACCGAAACATCGTCATGCGGATGGCCGGGGTTAGCAACCATGGGAACAAATTTTTCTATATCAATTTCATGCACGAATAAATATTTGGCTTCTGATGATGCCTTAATCGTTTCGAAGCGCTTTCCTGTCCGATTCTGCAACTCACTAAGTATCTTTTCGTTCGGACTGAAAATGATAATAATAGCACCCATTTCGGTACCCATTGATGCTATGGTGATGCGTTCGTCGAGCGAAAAGTTTTCAACAGCCTCACCTTCAATTTCAACGGAATAACCAAGCAGTTTGTTGGCACCATAGATTGAAAGCAGGTTCAAAACAACGTCTTTCGCCCTGACATTCGCAGGACGATTACCTTTTAAAATCAGTTTCACCGATTCCGGAACTTTAAACCAGACCGAGCCTTTTGCCCAGGCGGCAGCAATGTCCTGGTCACCCATTCCTTGCCCGAATGAACCAATGGCCCCCATAATATTGGCGTGGGAATCGGTTGATACAAATGTGCTTCCCGGGTAGGCAAGCCCCTTATCGATAGCGAGGTGAGTTCCGACACCTGCATCAATATCATAAACTTTTATATCATTCTGACGGGCAAAAAGGCGGCAGAAATGCTGGTTAGCAGCGTATTTCTGGTCGGAGCCTCCCGGGTTACAGTCGAAAGTGAAAAATGTGCGCGTTGCATCGTGAACGCTGAGACCATTGTTGAGAATATTCTCAACAACATTGGCACCGCCAAAATCGCGGGCAGCACGGGCATCGATAAAAACATCGACTATATCGCCTGGTTTCACTGTTTCCTGGTTGCTGTGGTTGGTTATGATTTGTTCTATGATCGTCATGTTTTTGATTGGTTAATGGTTAATGGAAAATAGAAAATGGTGTTTTCAGATTAGGATTTTGGCTTCTGATGTTTAACCTGGTTCGTAATATCGGGACTCATCATTAACTTCGCCAGAAGAAGGACTGTTTTTTGATTTGACAAGATAATTAATGTACCCATTTAAAAGTTGGATGCACTCATAAGTTAAATTTTCAAGGGCATCGTGTTTTTCAGGCGTAATATATTGTGAATCAAGACAAACTGATAAATGATCTATGATTTCATATAGAGACCCTCTTGCAATTTGGCAAAACTGAACATTTTCCTGAAAATGATATCTTCCGTACCCTTCAGCAATTTGTGTTGATGGAGATCGAGAACTTCTGATCATTTGATCATTCAACCTGTATTTTTCCTCAGCAGGAAATGTTTTTACCAGATCCCAAATTTCCAAACGAAGCTGTCTGCATTTTTTCCAGACTTCGAGATCCTTAAAAGTTCTCATTTTCTTGGATTTTTAGTTAAGAAGTCAATAGGAAATGGAAAATAGAAAATAGTGAAGTCAAAAACAACCAAGGTTGATTATAATTTTTTACAGAAACTATTTTCTGTTTTTCTTAATTTCCATTAACTATTTCCCACAACCATTTTCCATTAACTATTTTCTATTCACTCTTAACCCCACCTACACTTTCAATCTCTCCCGAAACGGCTCAAATGTCATAAAATCAGCGTGATGCACTACATATGCCTCGGTCGATCTCTTTACCATATTTCCTTCGCCGGCATGGGTGGCAATAATATGACAAACTGCTGCCGGAACGCCACATTGTTCGGCCAATGAAACGCCTGAGAAAGGATGCCTTATGTATTTGCCGTAATTTCCCTGTACTGATTTTCCATCTTTAAGTTCGTATTCGAGAAGTTTACCTACATCGGCCAGTATAGCTCCCGCAATCAGAACATCCATATCTACCGGTAAATCGGTTTTAAAAAACTCATTCATTTTATTTCCGGCATCCAGCGCAATATGCACCACACAGCGTTTGTGATCCATAAAAGTAACTTTCAGATCCGGTCCACACAAAAGTGTGAAGGGAATGGTATTCAGGTCGTCGGGTGTCAGAACACTTCTCTGCAAGGCGAGAGCCCAGGTAAGAGTAGTCTTTTCTTTCAGATCAAAATCTTTAATCCATTCCAGTTCTGGCCAGAGTTGCCGGGCTTGTTCGAGGTATTTTGGTTCTATGTTCATGTGCAAAGGGTTGATGGGTTGATGGGTTGATAGGTTGATGGGTTGAAGAGTTGATAGGTTGAGATGTTGATGGGTTGAAGAGTTAATAGGATAATGGGTTTTGGAGTAAATTCATGAAGTATTCGCCAACTCACAACTCATATCTCATAACTCATATCTCATAACTACCCGAGTTTTGCTATTATTGCATCTGCCATTTGGATCGTCGAGGCCGCTCCCTGATTTATAACATCGGGCGTACCCTTCATCTTCATCATATCATACGCTTTAACCTTTCCTTCGGCAACCACATCTGCAATAGCTTTCCTTATCCGTGCAGCCATCTCCATTTCACCAAGGTGTTCGAGCATCATCACACCCGAAAGTATCATTGCGATCGGATTGACAATGGAAATATCATATCCTGCGTATTTTGGTGCAGAGCCGTGCGTAGGTTCGAAAACGCTGACACCGGTTTCAGGATTAAACTGGGCTGAAGTAGCAAATCCCAAACCACCAATCAAGCCGGCAAATGCATCCGAGACTATGTCCCCAAACATATTTCCAGCAACAATAACATTGTAGTTTTCAGGGCTTTTGGTAAGCCACATGGTCATTGCATCTATATTCACATCCTCAACCCATATATCCGGGTAATCAGCTTTGCTCATTTCCTGGGCAACTTTCAGCATCATGCCGGAAGTTTCGCGTATTACATTTGGTTTTTCGCAAACTGTAATTTTACCGAAGCCTCGGCTCTTTGCGTATTCAAAGGCCGCTTTAACTATTCGGGTGACATATTTTTTTGTAAAAATCCGTGTCGAAACAGCCAACTCAGGACGTGGACACCAACCAAAATTGGCCCTGAATTTCGGATGAGTCATTAACGCATCGTAAACCTGGTCCGAAGGGTTGGTCCATTCGACGCCTCCATAGAGTCCTTCGGTATTCTGACGGAAAATCATAACGTCTACCTCTGGTTCTTCAATTATACCCTCTTTACCACGCCTGATAAAATTCAATGGATTGCCTTTTAATGTTTTACAAGGGCGCATGCAAATATCCAGATCAAAATGCTGGCGCATGGAAACAATCGGGCTGTAGTAGGTAAATCCTTTGCCTTGCAATTCAGGGGCAAGTTCGGAAGCAGTTTTGTCTTTGGGCTTGGAAGTAATGGCTCCAAAAAGGCCGATTTTATGCTCTTCCAGGAGTTTTACAGTACGATCGGGCAGGGGATTTCCTTCTGCACACCAGAATTCCCATCCAATGTCGCCTTTTACATATTCAGCTTCAAATCCGGCAGCATCAAGTACACGGATACACTGATCAAGTACTACTTTTCCAATACCATCACCGGGCATTGTTACAATGGTTCTTTTTGCCATAATTTTAAATGTTTTTTACTTGTTACTTGAAAAACAATAAGCAACAAAATTATAATTTCATTGTCAAATAACAAGTGATTTTATGAAAATATTATTCTGAATAAATAGTCGGAAATTTATCGAG
>CAIXAQ010000303.1 GCA_903917425.1 uncultured Bacteroidales bacterium | reverse complement strand
CCAAATCCGGATGATGTTACCTGGAATATCTCTTTGGTTAGTGGATCAACTGCATAAACATTCTCAATCCCCGAATAAGAACCATTAAAAAAGATATTACCGGCGGCAAAAACTGGATTTGAAATTTCGGTAAATGTAGCCTGTACTATTGTTGAAACTTTTTTTCTTTCTAAATCTATAGTATTGATACTCTTTCCTTTACTATCCAATTTCGTAAAAACGAGTTCTTTCCCGTCCTTCGACCAGGAAGGCGTCATATAAAAATCGCTATCCGACATGATGATAATTTCCTTTTCCTTACCGGTAGCTGCATCCAGTAAAACGATGGCACTTCGATTAGAGGGATCAACTTTTACCACTGCCATCAAGAGCCCATCCGGTGAAAATGCAGGGGCAAAATAGCGGCTTTTTTTTGTCAGCATGCGCGTTTTTCCGGTTTCGCTGTTATAAATCCTGATAACAGAGAAGCTTCTTTGCTGCCATCGGGGATCATTAATTGTTTCCGTCCAGGCTATCAGGAAATTTTTCACCGGAAGGCCTGCCTTTCCCGCAGAAACATCTCCTCCCCTGCCTTCAGGTGTTACAATCGAATAAAAATCGGAAGATAAAAATCCCGGGGTAGTTATTGTTTTCTCGAAACCATTTTGCCCGCTGATCACAAAACGGGTAATATCATCCATGCTTGTCAGTTCCGAAACCAGCAGGGAATCATTCAGAAAGTGAGGATACTTGTAATTTCGGTATTGCCTGGTATTTGCATTAGTTAGTTGATAAACAGCAGTTTTCGAGGTGTTTGCGTCCTGAAATCTCCATAGGCTGTCCATATCCTGCATCGACTTTTGATACAAGGAAACTTTCCCATACCCGGTTGCGACTTTTAATCCATGGTTAAAGGGTGTCAGAATGAACGGTTTGCGGGCGACCTCATCGAGGGCGGTAATCCAGGCCTGGTAACCATACCGTCGGCGAACACTGGCAACAAGCGAATAACCAAGCACATACTTATCGGGTACAAATGTTTTATACGATCCGAAAGCAGCTTTATCGTAGCTGAAAGCTCCTACCTCTTCAACCTGGGCACGCAGCAGCATTTCGAAGCTTGGTATCCTTCCTCTTCCCGATCGGCTGAGGGCTGTTTCGGCACAAACGGCATCGCCTTCCATAAACCAGGGCGGAACAAAAAGCCCGTTGATCAGGGCCGCTGCCTGCTCACCTGTAAACCATGATAAAACCTTTGTAAATCCCTGGTTTGTGCGGTCGAGTTGTATAACATGCCTGTATTCGTGAATCATAAGTTGACTGAGCCAATCCTGCGCATATGAATCCTGCGGCGGACAAGCATAAAATTCGACCCGTTTTGGTGCCCAAACCGTAACTGCATTTGGCACAATGGTATAATTATGCACAATAAAAGGTATTATCTCTGGCTTGAAGGCAAGTGTTTTGGTTTCATTTTTATAAATAAAATCAAGCGTTGGAATCATTTTCCGGGCTTTCTCTTCAAAGCTAACAGGGTAAACAAGGTGAAAATGAGGTGTATTTATCTGCCTCCATTTCAGCGATGAAGGATCCTGACCAAGATTGTAATATTGCCCGGATACAAGTGCCGGAAATAGCGCTATAATTGCGAGATAGAATATCCTCATCGGTTTACCGAAGTGCATGCTGCTGATTATTGATGTTACAAATGTATAAATAAGAAGCGGGAGTAATTACTTACCCCCGCTTACAAATTATAAAACACTATTTTATCTTTTTAACCTATGCCAGGCTGTATGTTTTAAAAATCGCACTTAATTCGTTCAGGCAAAAGGGTTTCTGAGCATAGCCGTCCATCCCGGCTTTAATGCAATCCGATTTGCTCGGATTTGTTGTTGTAGCAATAATCGTTGTATGTCCCTTATTAAGGTACTGCAACTCTATTTTCCGGATTTCCTTCGTAGCCTGAAACCCATCCATTACAGGCATATGCACATCCATCAGGATAACATCGTATTCTTTCGCTTTGAACCTGTTCACAGCCTCGTTGCCATTTTTCGCAACATCTACTTCATGCCCACTGCGTTTAAGGAAAAATGTCGTGATTCTTTCAATCATTTCATCATCCTCAGCCAATAAAATATTAAGTTTCCTCATCACAGCCAAAGCGTTAACGATTTAAATAAAAAACTGCATCTACATAATGCACATACATATTAACCTGACTTCCACCAGAGGATACAGGCAATAACGAATTATCAAAAACTGGCTCAAGCAAAGCATATTTACTTAAAATCAATTTTTATCTATCCCGGAATCATACTATATGACTATAGAATTGCAACTACATCAACAGTAGAATTCCCGTCTGAACACTGAACAATGTGAATCGTTCGTAGAAGAACCCCGGTAAAAAAAGAGGCTACCTACCAATTAGCACGTATCAAACGATGTGCCCATTTATTTAAATACATGATAACCAATAACATAAATATTTTCCATTTGGAACATCTCCCATTATTTGTCCCGAAATGAGAACCACTGACTCAATTTGATTGCTTAGAGGAAAAGATTCTTGATTTATATCTTGAAATAATACAACTACTAAATAATTATATGGATTTTTCGAAGTCAACAGAAACCTGACTAAAATAATTCCAGATCGGATCGTTTGGCGTCCCTGCAACAATCGAAACCGGATCGAGGGTAACAGGATGAATAAAGCTCAGTTTTCGGGCATGCAGATGAATTGATCCATCCGAATTTGATCGGGGGTATCCGTATTTTAAATCTCCTTTTATGGGGCAGCCTATGGATGCCAGTTGCGTCCTGATCTGGTGATGACGTCCTGTTTGAAGGTCAATCTGCAGTAAGTAATAATTATCACTTTTAGCTATCACCTGGTACGACAATGAAGCCATTTGAGCGTTCTTTGTATTTTCGCCCGTAATAAACGATTTGTTTTTGCCTTCATCGCGGCGCAGAAAACTCACAAGAATATCATTTTCTTTGGGTGGTTTATTTTTCACCACTGCCCAGTAGGTCTTTTTCACCTCCCTGTTTTTGATGAGGGCATTTAGTCGTGTAAGCGATTTGCTGGTACGTGCAAAAAGCACGGCACCGCTCACAGGCCGGTCGAGCCGGTGCACGACTCCAAGAAATACTTCGCCTGGCTTTTCGTATTTTACTTTTATATAGTCTTTTACAAGGTCAACAAGAGGTGTATCTCCTGTTTTATCACCTTGCACAATCTGGGAGGGCAGTTTGTTTATAATAAGGATGTGATTATCCTCAAAAAGGATATTTTCCTCCAACAATTTACCGGATAGTTTTTGGATATTAATATTGTTCCCTTTCATTTGGGAAATCAAGGGTTTTTACATCAACAATATAATTTTGAACGGCAGCAATAATATCCTCGCTCAGGTTCATGTACCTGCGCAGAAACCTGGGTGAAAACTCCATGGTTATCCCAAGCATATCGTGCAATACCAGAACCTGGCCGTCAACACCCTTACCGGCACCAATGCCAATAATCGGGATTTTTGAATTCCTGGCTACTTCCTCACCCAACCTGGCGGGTATTTTTTCGAGTACAATACCAAAGCATCCTGCCTTTTCGAGTAATCTCGAATCTTCGACCAGTTTGCGTGCCTCCTTTTCTTCGGTGGCGCGCACTACATAGGTGCCAAACTTGTGGATGGATTGTGGCGTTAAACCCAAATGACCCATAACCGGAATTCCAGCCGAAAGTATTCTTTCGACAGATTCGATAATTTCAATGCCCCCTTCCAGTTTTACTGCATCGGCACCCGATTCCTTCATAATACGTATTGCCGACGACAGAGCTTCTTTCCAGTTTCCCTGGTAAGTCCCGAAAGGCATATCAACCACCACAAAAGCGCGGTGTACAGCCCTGACGACCGATGATGCATGATAGATCATATGATCGAGCGTAATCGGCAGAGTGCTGCTGTAGCCTGCCATTACATTGGATGCCGAATCGCCGACCAGAATAATGTCGATACCCGCTTTATCAAGTAACCGGGCCATAGAAAAATCATATCCGGTAAGCATCGAAATTTTCACGCCTTTAAGCTTCATTTCCTGAAGTACGTGAGTAGTAATTTTTGAAACAACACCAGTTTTAGCAATCATAAGCTACGGGAGTTTGAAAAAAGGTTAAGTATTTTACGGGTTTTTTTTAAGAATCAGCCCTCAATTTACGATGCACAAAACTACAAAGAAATACATTCAATCGGGTTAAATGAACCCGGCATATTTTAGGGTAAGATTGAAAAGCAGTATTAACAATCTATTCTGCCAATAAAAAAATGTGCACTCAGGCTAAAAAATGTGGCTAATACCAAAAAAAAAGCCAGTGAAACCAGGTGGATGACCTGGCATCACAAATTTGCATAACCATGTCCTTACATAAAAATAAGAGCTAAGCTGAAAAGGTTTCATTGTATATTTTCACAATTTGAGATGCCATCTTTTCAGTTGAAAATTCCTTTACCATCCGAAATGCATTTTCAACAAGTTCATCTTTCAAGTCTTGATTATCCAGTATTTCCTCAACTGCAACGGCCATTTCATCAGGTTTCCTGATTTCAGTTGCCAAACCTGTCAGGCGGTCTTTAACGATTTCGGGAATACCCCCGGCATTAGTGGATACAACAGGAATTCTGCAGGCAAATGCATCGAGAAGAGTAGTTCCTAAACCTTCGTGGACTGAGGTGAATAAAACCAGGTCCAGTTCCGGTAAAATATCCTGAATGTTATCCAAAAATCCAGGCATAAAAATTTTATCTGCAAGCCCTTTCCCCCGTATATATTCTCTGATTAATTCCCGTTGTGAACCCTCACCAATGATAAAAAAACGCAGGTCGGGACGATTTCGAAGCAGTATTTCAGCGGTATCAACGAAGGTGATATAATCCTTTTCGACTGTAATTGCAGATACATTCCCAATGAGAGTGTGATGATCATCTAATTGGAATTTTTTTCTGAGAAAATGCGTGTTCTGCTTCTGGGTAAATTTATCCAGGTCGATACCATCATAAACCGTGCTGGTTTTACCAGGCTTAGCCAAACTCGAATTCATCATCCGGCGGACATATTCCGAAACACAGAAAATCCGTGCTATGGAGTTATGATTGTATTTTATACTAGAAAATATACTTTTTTTGACAGGAAAACTAACCCGCCGGTGAACGATTACTGGGGTTTTATTCATCCAAAGAATGGCAGAAAGGAAAGCAGCTGTGTGTGAATGACTGTCGTGAACGTGGATAAGAGGTGATTTCACCCTGCGGCATTGTTGCACAATTCGAAAAGCCAGGTATGGGTCAAATCCGGATCTTTTGCGATACGGCTTTACTTCTATTGAATTCCTGGTACAAAACGAATGCAGTGGTGAATCCTTCGGACAGATTACAATTTGTTGAATTTCCCGCTTCGAAAGTTCTGACAGAAGATACGCAATTTGCTGTTCGCCACCTCGCCACGATAATGCAGATGAAACATGTATGATTGTCATAAGCTTTCTCCTTGTTTAGCTTTTCGTTAAAAGAGCAGATTGCCCCAATGTACTCTTTTCAGGCATATAAAATTAACGAAGCAATTCACTGACCTGGCATAGATAAAAACCGAAACTTGTATCGCACTTAAGATTTAACGAGCACTAAAATTACCTTGAATTATGTAGAATCAGCTCAATGGCACCGTTACCGTATTTGGCAAAGGAGGCACTGTGAAATTCAATTTCCTTATAATCATCAAGATACTTTATAATAGCCTGTTTTAATGTTCCGTTGCCAATACCATGAATAAATACTACACGGTTAAAACTGAAAGCAATGGCACTTGCAAGCATGCGTTCAAAATATCCCATCTGAATTGTAAGGATTTCGTGAGGCGTAAGTTTGCCGTATTCCTCCCGCAGCACCGAAATGTGCAGATCGACTTCTGCCTCGCCGGGAGCAACGCGGTGTTGGTCAATAGCGGTTTCGGGTCTGAACCGGATAGCTGCAGCCGGTATGGGTTCACGGTTTTCTTTTTCGTTCAGTATTTGTTCGTATGTACTTGGAACGCGGCTAAGTTCGCAAACAGTGTAAACCACCGCTTTTTGGTTAGCAAGAAAACGGGTTTCGTGGTAACTTCCCTCCTGGAAAAAGAGAGACCCTTTTATCCTGAAAGTAGCACTCACAGGCATCAATGCCTTTTCGTTTTCCTCGGCAAAGAAAAGCACCTGTATAACGCCATTCGACCATTTACCTAATTCATCACGATCAATAGTCTCAATCAGGACTTTCGATTCGGGCGGTACTGAGCCAAAATCCATTCCCGAAAAATTCCCTGCACTGTTTTTAAGAAGAAAAGAATACAATATATCGAAAGCAGTGTTATTTACAAGATACACATCCACACTACCCGATAGTAATCGTTTCTGATCCTGCGGATTCCATGCCAGGTATATTCCTGTGGATACGGCTGATCCGTTTCCCCTTTGCACAATACGGCTAATCCTGTCTGTTTCAATGATCTCCGGCTCCGGCTCAATCTTCACCGGGATTTCAGAACGGCGATCGTTTTTATTCAGGAACAAATCGCCTGATTTTCCGGCAGGTTCAATGGCGACCAACTCATTTGTGAGCGTAGGTATCTCAAAGCCATCATCGATTTCCACCGAAACCATAAATTCATTTATCACTTTAACTACAACTCCTCCTCCAGTTGTATTGAGAAAACGCACTTTATCTCCTGGTTTGAATTTCATTTTTTATAAAGTTACTGATTTATATATCCGCCTTAAATATATGAACGCAGGCCGGAACACGTAAAACCCTATTGATTGAATAACCTGATGGTAGGGCGTGCAAAGATAGCAACAATTCAGTCAAACCTTTAACTCAAAACGAGGCTAACAGAAAGGCCCTGGAAAAATAAATAAAAATATTTACATCACTTGTTTGGTAATTCGAATTAAGGTTGTACATTTGCAGTCCTTTTCAAAAAGGTCTGCTTCTACGTTAAAATATTGATTGTAAGAATCTG
>CAIXAQ010000302.1 GCA_903917425.1 uncultured Bacteroidales bacterium | reverse complement strand
GATTAACGATCAACGACAGAATAACTATTTTCTATTTTCCATTTTCTATTAACTTTTCCAAGTTAACGATTAACGATTCCCCAACTTACAAATGAATCACCTCGCCATAAGCAGCAGCCACAGCTTCCATAACAGCTTCGCTCATAGTGGGATGCGGATGAATGGATTTGATGATTTCGTGGCCGGTTGTTTCCAGTTTTCGGGCTACGACAGCTTCGGCAATCATTTCGGTAACATTATCGCCAATCATATGAGCACCAAGCCATTCGCCATATTTTGCATCGAAAATCACTTTTACAAAACCATCTTTTGAGCCCGAAGCACTTGCTTTTCCTGATGCAGAAAAAGGAAATTTCCCGACTTTTATTTCATAACCGGCTTCTTTTGCCGCTTTTTCGGTCATTCCTACCGAGGCTATTTCGGGCGATGTATAAGTACAACCCGGAATGTTACCATAGTCGATTGCTTCAACATGCATTCCTGCTATTTTTTCGATGCAGGTAATACCTTCGTGGGAAGCAACATGAGCCAGGGCCGGTCCGCTTACAATATCGCCGATCGCATAGTAGCCTTCTACATTGGTGCGATAAAATGCATCAACCAGCACTTTGCCTTTTTCAGATTTAATACCCGTTTCTTCAAGACCGATACCTTCGAGATTAGTGGCAATACCTACAGCCGATAAAACTATGTCACATTCAATGATTTCAATGGTTTTGGGCGTTTTAATGCTGACTTTACACACATCGCCGACAATTTCAACCGATTCAACTGAAGAGGACGTCATTACTTTAATGCCGGCTTTTTTGAAACTGCGTTCCAATTGTTTCGAGACGTCTTCATCTTCGATCGGGACAACATTTGGCAGAAATTCGACCAGGGTTACCTGAACGCCAATACTGTTGTAGAAATGAGCAAATTCGGAACCTATTGCGCCTGAGCCGACTACTACCATGTTTTTAGGCATTTCGGTCAGGGTCATGGCTTCACGGTAGCCGATTATTTTTTTACCATCCTGCAGCAAGTTCGGAAGTTCGCGCGAACGGGCACCGGTGGCTATAATGATGTGAGATGCAGTATATTCGGTAGTTTTACCTTCGTCATCGGTTACTTCCACTTTTTTGCCGGGTTTCACTTTGCCGAAACCTTGTATGTGGTCAATTTTATTTTTTTTCAAAAGGAATTGAATGCCTTTACTCATTCCATCAGCCACACCACGGCTTCTTTTCACCATGGCCGGAAGATCAGCCACTGCATTGCCTTCGAATGTGATCCCGTAATCGCCGGCATGTTTCAGGTAATTGAATACCTGCGCGCTTTTAAGCAAAGC
The DNA here is from genome assembly GCA_903917425.1 of uncultured Bacteroidales bacterium. Lineage (GTDB taxonomy): Bacteria > Bacteroidota > Bacteroidia > Bacteroidales > UBA4417 > UBA4417. Next base: position 3,726 of record CAIXAQ010000302.1, on the reverse strand, counting down.
TTTTGTAGGTATGCAACCCCAATTCAGGCAAACGCCGCCAAGTTCTGATTTTTCGACAACGGCCGTTTTAAATCCGAGTTGTGCTGCTCTTATCGCCGCTACATAACCACCTGGTCCACTGCCAATTACTATAACATCATAATTCATATAAAATGCATTTTTAAATGAGGTGCAAAAGTACCATTTTTACCCGGATTTCGCCGGATTTCTTTTGCTAATCTGCTTGAAAACGTAGTTTTTCTGCAGATTGTTGCATCATTGTTCGTAAAACTTGTTAAATGATATAAACCAGATTGACAGCCTGGAAAAACAAATGGCCTGCGATTTGCAGGCCATTCTACTATATTTGGAAGGGGATTTCAGATTAATGGCCTCTGGGTTCGGCAGATCCAGCAGTTTCAGGTGCATCCGCGGGTAGTTGCTGATTTCCTTCAACGGTTTGGTCTATCATTTTGTACCCTTCAGGAACTTTAAATTTTTCGGCAGGAATTTTAGCACCAATTTCAACTTTATCGGCTATCATTTCCATCGGACCCATCGAAACTTTGAGTGGAATGTTTTTGAAATGTACTCCTGTAATCCGTTTTTCAGGGTTTGCACTATCAGGAGTTAACGAATATTTCATGCCTTCGATGCCTGCTACTGTTTCTTTGCCTTCATCTTTGTAGCTGAGTTTTGTTTTGAGAGCCGGACTCAAAGACTCAATATTCATTTGTTCAAAAAATTCAGGTGCCAGTTTCGATTTATAGGCGTCTTTGGTTGTTTTATCCATACCATTTGCTATATTTTCCAGCTCATAATGATACATGGTGAATCCATCGGTGATATCAATGGTATGCTGACGCAGTTCAGTACCACCCATATTTCCTTCTACCATTGTTTCACGCATTGTCTTGCGACCATATTCATCGAAATACATCGTCTGTGTAACTTTTACACCCATTATATCCATTGGTTTGTAGGTAATTATACCACTTTTTTCACCATAGGGCTGCTCAGGACTACCACTCTTGCTGCCCGAACCACCTGATTTACAGGCCATCAAAATGGTAAGGCCAATAACCTGTACCAGGATCAAAGTTTTTTTCATTTTCAATAATTATTGGTTGCTATTTTTTTGCAAAAGTAATAAAATATGCAATATTCTAAATTAATAATTAAAATGCTCAAAATGTGTAGTTTAGCTAAATTATTATGGGGATAAAGGAAAATTTATTTTTCGCGCTTGCCTGAGAATGGTTTGTTTGTTAACGTAAATGCCATTACAACCGGGAGTACAATCGGAATAATAATAACCAACGGAAGGAACCAAACCGGTAACCTGCTATTGTTTGAAATATTGCAAATTTGCCATTCAATCCAGGAAAAAAGAAGAACAACAATCAATTTAATTACCCTCAACATTCGTGTTGCTTTTAAATAAAGTTGCAGTACATTCTCTTCAGTAAGTTTGATCGGATAATTGAAAATATGTGGAAATTTATTGAGTATACTCAACCCGATTGCCAGTAAAAAGCTGATTACGGGTACTATAAAAATAGTTATTTTACTTCCCCAATCATCCGCTTTGCCATCCAGGCCGAAATGGGTGGGGATTGTATCGGGAAGCTGCCGGAAAATTATAAGCGGAACAATCCAGGTAAAAAGAATCCCAAGTAAAGCCGCGAGTTCCAGTGCATAATCAAATTTGGTTAAAACTATTTTCAAAACAGGCCGGTTTTCAGAAGAGTGTCTCATAAAGGCTATTAATCTGTTTAATGTCAAAACTTGTACTTCATGCATGACTAAAAAAAGGAATACTAAAAGTTTAACCGATAGGCAATTGCCGCGAAAAACCTTCCTGCAAAGATATAAAGGTTTCGGTAAAAGAAATTTCGGGAATGGCCTGAATTTGCTCCACAATCACCTGTTTTAGGTGTTCGTTGTTACGGGTAATTATCTTTATCAAGAGTGAATATTTGCCAGATATATGGTGGCATTCTACTATTTCGGGAATCTGACGTATTTTATTGAAAACCTCGTTATGAGTACTTGTCGAAGTCAGGTTCACCTGTATGCCAATAAAAGCGCAGGTCAGGTATCCCATGCTTTTATGGTTGAAAACCAGTTGCGACCCTGAGATGATTCCTGCCTCCTTCATCTTCTTAATCCGCTGATGAACAGCGGTATGTGTTACTTTGCACTGTCGGGCGATTTCGACATACGAAGTTCGTGCATCCTTCATTAGTTGTTCCACAATGCGTTTATCGAGGGTATCAAGATGAAAGTCTGTTGGCATATTTTATTAGTAATTAATTAAAATTGAAAGTAAAAAGGTTTAATAAAGTTCAAAATTAAAATATTATTCGAAAAACTGATTCAAAATGTCATAAATTTTGTCTAAATCATAAACATCTGATAGTTTTGCATCTTTAAATACATACTTATTTTAGTTCTCAAAAAAGCAGTAATTTCACAAATAAAAAAACTATGAAACACGATCCGTCACGCGCAATTTTCGAGATGAAACAGTTTGGTGAGTTTGGCGATGTAAATCCATCTATCACTGATTCAGCTACATACACTTTCCTGCAGGCTAAAACCATGGCTGAAACTTTTCAGGGTGAGGCCGAAGGATGTTTCCTGTATTCGAGGCATTGGAATCCGAGTAATAAATACCTGGCTGATGTTCTGGCAGCAATGGAAGGTACCGAAGATGGCTGGGTTACAGCTTCGGGAATGGCAGCTATCACATCGGCTATTTTGCAGTGTTGCAGTGCAGGCGATCATATTGTTTCCAGCGTTTCATCCTATGGCGGAACTTTTGCTTTTATGCAGAATTACCTGCCTAAATTTAACATAAAAACCACTTTTGTTGACATCACCGACCTTGACGCGGTTCGAAAGGCGATAACGCCCGAAACAAAAATCATCTATACCGAATCGATGACCAATCCCATGCTTCAGATTTCGGATATACCTAAGTTGGCAGCTATTGCTAACGAACACAATATCAAGCTGATGGTGGACAATACATTTACACCTATGATCATTCAGCCGGCTGCTTTGGGTGCTCATATTGTGGTTTATAGCATGACCAAATTTATAAACGGGAAAAATGATTGCGTGGCAGGGGCTATCTGCGCTACGCACGATTTTATTAATTCGTTGATTGATGTTAATAACGGCACAGCTATGCTACTTGGACCTGCACTCGATCCTTTGCGTTCGTCCAGTATTTTAAAAAACATGCATACGCTTCATATCCGCATGCAGCAGCATAGTAAAAATGCCATGTACCTCGCGATTAAAATGAAGGAAGCAGGTTTAAAAATCAGCTACCCGGGTTTACCCGACCACCGCGGCCACGAAGTTATGATACGCCTGATGAATCCTGATTTTGGCTTTGGAGGAATGCTGTCAATTGATATGCTTACCAGCGAGAAGGCATCGAGATTTATGGAACTCATGGAAATGCATGATGTCGGATACCTGGCTGTCAGTCTTGGATATTTTAAAACTTTATTCAGTAATTCGGGTAAAAGTACTTCGAGTGAAGTGCCGGAAGATGTGCAGCTTGATATGGGGCTGTCAGCCGGTTTGGTTCGCTTTAGCGTGGGCCTGGATCATGATATCGAGAGGACATGGAAGAGTATTGAGCATTGCCTGAAAATGATGGAATAATTTGCTTAAGTACGACGAAGCTACGAGGCGTTGCAGGTTCTGTATTCTCAGTAAACTGGCACG
>CAIXAQ010000301.1 GCA_903917425.1 uncultured Bacteroidales bacterium | reverse complement strand
TACTGTTAAAAAAAGAAGGAAACATTGTACATGCAGGCGAAACAGTAGCCATTATTGGAAACACGGGCGAACTTTCAACCGGTCCTCATTTGCACCTCGAATTATGGATAAATGGCATCCCGGTAAACCCGAAAGATTACATTGTCTTTTAGAAAATTTTGATCGCCGGTGATACACAGATAATTCTAAGAATCGGCAAATTGCGGCTGTCCTCATGTTGTTACAATCCCAATCCAAATATGGCTTCCACTCACTAAAGGTATATTGACATTTGAAAAAGCGAATTGCAATACTTGGATCAACGGGTTCAATAGGCACACAGGCACTCGAAGTGGTGAAACAACATCCTGACAAGCTGGATGTGGAGGTGCTTACTGCCCATTCCAATGCTCCTTTACTTATCAGGCAGGCCATGGAGTTTATGCCAAACGCGGTTGTGATTGCCAAAGAAAGTATGTACCAGCGTGTTTTTGAAGCATTGGATCCTTACGATATTAAGGTATATACCGGCACTGCCTCCATCGAACAGGTTGTGGAAATGGAAAGCATTGATATTGTATTGGTCGCGCTGGTTGGCTGGAGCGGGTTAAAACCCACCATGAAGGCCATTGAAGCCGGGAAACAGATCGCTCTGGCCAATAAAGAAACCTTGGTTGTTGCCGGCGAATTAGTTACTAAACTAGCCCGCGATAAAGGCGTGAATATCTACCCGGTCGATTCGGAACATTCGGCCATTTTCCAATGCCTTGCCGGCGAATTCCACAACCCGGTCGAAAAAATTATCCTTACGGCTTCCGGTGGCCCGTTCAGAGGAATGAATCACGATGCCTTGCTCCAGGTAACCAAGGAGCAGGCATTAAAACATCCGAACTGGAATATGGGATGCAAAGTCACCATCGATTCGGCTACCCTGATGAACAAGGGCCTTGAGGTGATTGAAGCAAAATGGCTTTTCGGACTTAGGATCCCTCAAATTGAGGTGGTTGTGCACCCGCAGAGCATTATCCATTCGATGGTTCAGTTTGCCGATGGCTCCATAAAAGCACAGATGGGAATGCCCGATATGAGGCTACCCATACAATATGCCCTCACTTATCCAGAAAGGCTGCCTTCAAATTTCCCCAAATTCAGTTTCGACCAATGCCTGCAATTTACATTCGAAAAGCCGGATAAAGAAAATTTCCGTTGCCTGAATATCGCTTACGAAGCCATACGCCTGGGCGGCAATATGCCCTGTGTTATGAATGCTGCCGACGAAGTAGCCGTTCATGCTTTCCTGCGCAACGAGATTAGTTTTTTACAGATTCCTGACCTGATTGAGAACTGCATGTCAAAAATTAGTTTTGTTAAAAACCCTTCCTTAAACGATTACGAAGCCACTGATATTGAATCGCGTGCTGTTGCCACGGAACTTCTTGAAATACTAAAGCATTGATTTTTAAACTTAATCTCAAAATAATTCCGCACATAGCTAATTTCCGATCTGTTGAATTTCACGATCAAAAAAGCAGTAAATTTGCACCCCCTTTCGAAGGGGATTGATTTATTAAATCTAAAGAGAAAACACCCATATGATTATACTTACAAAAGTAGTTCAGCTACTTCTCAGCTTATCAATACTAGTTATATTCCACGAATTCGGGCATTTCCTGGCGGCCCGCATATTTAAAACAAGGGTCGAAAAGTTTTATCTTTTCTTCGATCCGTGGTTTTCGCTGTTTAAATTCAAAAAAGGCGATACCGAATACGGTATTGGCTGGCTTCCCCTGGGAGGATATGTCAAAATATCGGGAATGATCGATGAATCCATGGACAAGGAAGCCATGAAACTTCCGGCGCAACCCTACGAATTCCGGGCAAAACCATCGTGGCAACGGCTTATAATCATGTTAGGGGGAGTAACTGTAAATGTACTTCTGGCAATCGGAATTTATGTTGTCATGCTTTCGTGGTGGGGCGAGCAATACCTGCCAAACAGCGAAGTGAAATATGGTATTACGGTCGACACCTTAGGTCAGAAAATAGGTTTGCAAAACGGCGATAAGATACTCACTCTTGACAACAAAGTTGTAGAGGATTTTTTCAGAATCCCTGCCACACTGATCCTCGAAAACGTGCAAACTATTCAGGTTGAGCGCGACGGACAAAAGACCGAAGTAGTGATTCCCCGTGAACTGATTTCTGAAATTGTAAAGCACAAATCGCCTGACTTTATCAGCGTTCGTATTCCTTTTGAGGCAGCCGATTTCGCCCCTGGTTCGGGTGCCAAAAGTGCCGGGATGCAGGTGAAAGATAAAATTATCGGGATCGAAGGACAGACTACTTTATATTTCGATGAATTCAAAGCAGTAGTTCAAAAGCATAAAAATGAAACCGTTAACGTTAATGTGCTTCGTGGCACCGACACGGTTACCCTGGCTGTTAAAGTTTCGGACAGAGGCATGATTGGTGTGGCGCCCAAATCGCCCGCAGGTTATTTTACTTTTAAGGAGTATCATTATAATATCATTCAGGCAATACCTGCCGGAACTAAAAAAGCTTATGAAAAAACTGCCGACTACCTGAAGTCGCTGAAACTCCTTTTTAATCCGGAAGTGAAAGCATATGAGTCGGTTGGAGGCTTTATCACCATTGGCAGCATCTTCCCGTCTGTCTGGGACTGGGAAGCGTTCTGGAGTCTCACTGCCTTCCTGTCGCTTATGCTTGCTGTGCTAAATATACTACCTATTCCGGCTCTCGATGGAGGGCATGTCATGTTCCTTTTGTACGAAATTATTACCGGGCGCAAACCCAGCGATAAGTTTATGGAATATGCGCAGATTACGGGTATGGTGTTGCTTTTTGCTTTGCTTATCTTCGCGAACGGCAACGATATTTTTAAATTGTTCAAGTAAAAATGCGTGGAATGGACTTTAGCAAAAATTATAGTCCAACTATATATTGAGCGGGATTTGGCTTTTGGGGGTCAGGAGACCGAAGTCAGAAGACGGAAGTGGCTGTGCAACTGATATTGCTTTTTTAAGATAGAAAGCAGATCGGATACAGCTAATTATCATCCAATCTGCGACTTGTAAATGGAAAAATTCACTTGCGGGTAGCTTCCGACTCCGGTCTTCTGACTTCGGACAATATATTCTTACCCATTGAATTAACGCAGAACCAATTTTATAAAATTTCATTCACATGCCTCATCACAATATCTGTGGCACCGCAACCATTCAAAACATAGTTCTTGCTTATTGATGAGGTCAGTGACAGCTTTTCGGAATCCGAAAGCAACTCATTGACTTTGGCTGTCAACTCTACGGCATTGTTTACCGAAAAAGCCCCTTCGAGACCGATCATTTCTTTTGCTTCGTTGAACCTGTGGTAGTTTGGCCCGAACAAAACCGGGAGTCCAAATGCGGCAGCCTCCAGGATATTGTGAATGCCCACTCCAAATCCGCCTCCTATATAAGCCAGCGTGCCGTACTGATACAATTGCGAAAGCATCCCGATAGAGTCTATTATCAGAATATCCGCATTTTGAACTTCAACAGAATTAGTTTTTGAGTACAACACTGCCCTGTTTCCTGCTTTTTGCTTCAGCGAATTAATGTGTTCGGGGTTAATTTCGTGAGGTGCAATGATGAAGCGCAGCCTGTGGCTGTTTTGTTCCACAAGTTTAAAGATCAGGTCTTCGTCTGCCGGCCAGGTACTACCGGCTACTACTATTTTGGAGTTAGCTGTAAAAGCTTTTGCAATTTCAATTTCAGCCGGTTTCGAAGCCACCGCCTCCACCCTATCGAAACGCGTATCACCGCAAATTACAGCATTTTCAATCCCGATAAACTGCAGCAGTTCGTTGGAATCCTCGTTTTGAACAAAAACTTTGGTAAAACCCGATAATACCTTCCGGGGCCATTCGGCATAGCCTTTAAAAAAATGCTGGTCGGGCCTGAAGATGGCTGAGACCAGTATAGTAGGAATATTTTTCGCCTGAAGATAGCTGAGAAAATTAAACCAGAATTCGTATTTAATATAGAAAACAATATCAGGTTTAACCGCATCCACAAACCTGCGTACATTCGATTGGGTGTCGAGTGGAAGGTAAAGGATCAGATCGGCTCCGGAATATTCTTTGCGGACTTCGAAACCCGATGGGCTGTAAAAGGTAAGTAAAACCAGGTAGTTGGGATGCTGCAGTTTAAACGCCTCTATAATTGGACGCCCCTGCTCAAATTCGCCCAGGGATGCACAATGAAACCACGCCAGTTTCCGATCCGGCTGCTGAAATTTTTGTTCGGATAGCTTGACATCGAGAAGTGACCAGTAATTTTTCCTTCCCTTGATCCAGAAAGCGGCTTTCTTATTAAAAATAGAAGAAACCCGGATTCCAAGTCCGTAGCACACAATCAGGATGGAATAGATTTGTTGCATAACTCAGTTATGTGTTGTTGCCGGTTTAGTAGTAATAAAAATCCTGGCGGGTCTTTTTATACAGCGGGAGGTACCAGCCGATTTTAATGCTGCTCAACAAGTCGATGCGTTTTTCGTCGGGTTTTATTTTTTCGTTAAAATAGTACGGACGGCGCGAAAAAGTATATGCCTGCACGAAATCGAAGCCCGCATAGAAATTCAGTTTACGTTGATTCCCCAAATGCTGGTACCCGACAAATTCAGTAATGGCAGGACCGTTGCACATATGGTCGTAGCCTTTTTTATAATCGCCCCTGAG
>CAIXAQ010000300.1 GCA_903917425.1 uncultured Bacteroidales bacterium | reverse complement strand
AATACGATAGCGGTTCTTGCCGGAGGTATGTGCGGATAGCATGTGCGTAGCAATACACAGCAACGACAAATACAAAGATATGTGCCACCTGTCATGCCTTGTATTGCGAGCAGATACCTCCGACATAGAAACGCATCGTATTTTTATAAAGCCTTGAATTTTTGTTGCTTTTTGTTCAAGCAAAAAGTAAAAAAAGTATCAGGAGAGATGTTTGACCTAGGTGCTATTACCATAACACATAAAAACAAGAATTAGCCGCTTTGTAGTTTTACCCGTATAGAACGACGCTTGTTTGCTATCTTTGCACCGATTTACATTGTATGCAACTATATTTTATTGAACCTGTTTTAACTCCTTTGCCTTGCCATATAACGCTGGGCAGCGAGGAGTCGTTCCATTGCATTAAGGTGCTGCGGATGCGGGTAGGCGATAAAATCTACCTGACTGACGGACTTGGCAGCCTGTTCGAAGGCTCCATTCTTGCCCAGGACATGAAGAATTGCCCGGTTTCTGTTACCAGCGTGACACATGAAGTCGGGATACGTCCTTTCAGGCTTCACCTGGCAGTGGCCCCGACAAAAAATATTGAACGCTTCGAATGGTTCCTCGAAAAAGCGACCGAAATAGGAATTGATGAAATTACACCCTTGTTTTGCGAACATTCCGAGCGGATGCAGATCAGAACCGATAGGTTGAAAAAGATTATCTTGTCAGCAGCAAAGCAATCGCTGAAAACCTACTTGCCGGTTTTGAACGAACCCATGAAATTTGAGGATTTCATAAAATTGAACCTTTCGCCTTCGCGATTTGTTGCTTATGTGGAAGAACATCAGCCGGTACATTTAAAACTGGCTTACACACGAGGCGATAGTGTAATATTAATCGGTCCTGAAGGCGATTTCAGTAAAAAGGAAATGAAAAAGGCCATGCAATGCGGATTCCAGCCTGTAAGCCTTGGCCCGTCGAGGTTGCGCACCGAAACAGCCGCCGTGGTAGCATGTCATATCATAAATTTAACGAACGAATAGAAATGATTAAAAATAGCTTGCTACTGGCTTTCTGCCTGTCGGTTTTCATCAGTGGATTTTCACAGAACACATACCAGATCGCCTTACTTAAATACAATGGCGGAGGCGATTGGTATGCAAATCCCACTTCGCTCACCAACCTGATTGATTTCTGTAACCAGAATCTGAAAACCGGCATCAATAAAGAGTATGCTACTGTTGATGTAGGCAGTGCCGAACTTTTCAATTACCCTTTTTTAGATATGACGGGACATGGCAATGTGATTTTCAACGACCAGGAAGCTTTAAATCTCCGCAACTACCTGATTGCAGGTGGTTTCCTTCATATTTCGGATAATTACGGAATCGACAAGTATTTACGGCCCCAGATGAAGAAGGTTTTCCCTGAACTGGATTTTGTGATTTTGCCCTTCGATTTCCCTATTTACCATCAGAAATACAATTTCCCCAACGGGTTGCCTAAAATTCATGAACACGATGGAACACCCCCACAGGGTTTCGGACTTGTGTGGGAAGGCAGATTAGTCTGCTTTTATGATTACGAATGTGACCTGGGCGACGGCTGGGAAGATGCCGACGTGCACAAGGATTCGCCTGATAAACGACTGAAAGCCTTGCAAATGGGCGCAAATATTGTACAGTACGTGTTTACCAAGTGAGGGGGAGGGAAAGGGGGAAAATAGTTAATGGTTAATAGAAAATGGTTAATCAGAAATCGTTAATCGGAAATCGTTAATTGGAAATTGTTAATTGGAAATTGTTAATTGGAAATTGTTTTTAGAAAATGGAAAATAGAAAATGGTTAATCGTTAATCCAAAATAGTTAATAGAAAATAGCTAATCGTCATTCGTAAATCTGCAATCCGCAATCCCCAATCCGAAATCCGAAATCCGCAATCCCCAATCCGAAATCGTAAATCGTAAATCGTAAATCTTTAATCCGAAATCCGAAATCTGCAATCCGAAATCCGCAATCCGAAATCAATAACATGAAGATACTAAAATTTGGAGGAACCTCGGTGGGCTCGCCTCAACGTATGTTTGCACTGATCGACCTGATCAACGACGGAGAACCTAAAATAGTAGTGCTATCCGCCATGAGCGGCACAACCAATGCATTGGTCGAAATCAGCAGTATACTGTACCGGAAAGAACATGAAAAAGCAGCCAAACTCATCGACGGCCTGGAGAATACGTATAAAAATGTAATCCGGGAATTATACACATCCGCCGCGGCTTTACAAAAAGGCGGTGAACTCGTTTCAACTCACTTTGATTACCTGCGTTCCTTCACCCGCGACCTGTTTACCATCAACGAGGAAAGGGCTATTCTTGCCCAGGGCGAACTGATCTCGACCGCTCTTTTCCAGTACCTGCTCGAGGAAAAAGACATTCGTTCCGTTTTACTTCCTGCGCTGAATTTCATGCGGATGAATGAAAATGAGGAGCCGGATATGGATTACATTTCAAAAAACCTGAAACTTCAGCTTCGTAATTATCCCGGCGACAAGCTCTTTATCACCCAGGGCTATATCAGCAGAAATGATTTTGGGGAAATAGATAACCTGAAACGGGGTGGAAGTGATTATACAGCAACCATAATCGGAGCAGCGATCGGGGCTGACGAAATCCAGATATGGACCGATATAGATGGAATGCATAATAATGATCCGCGATTTGTGACTAAAACGTTCCCTATTGCTCAACTCTCGTTCGATGAAGCGGCTGAGCTGGCTTATTTTGGCGCAAAAATTCTTCATCCAACCTGTATTCTGCCTGCAAAAAGTGAAAATATCCCGGTACGTTTACTCAATACCATGCATCCGGAAGCCCCGGGCACATTGATTTCGTTCGAAAATCAGGCTGAAGGCTTCAGGGCGGTGGCTGCCAAGGACGGAATTACGGCTATAAATATAAAATCCGGACGGATGCTTCTGGCTTTTGGTTTCCTGCGTGCTATTTTCGAAGTATTCGAACGCTACCGTAAGCCGATCGATATGATCACTACTTCCGAAGTAGCGGTTTCAGTGACCATCGATAATACGGATGATCTTGGCAACATTATTGAAGAACTGAATGCGTTTGGAAATGTAAATGTCGATTCGGAGCTGAGCATTGTGAGTATTGTCGGCCTTTTCCCGCCGGCAAAACCCGGGTATGCAGGTGCAATCTTCGACTCGTTACGGGATATTCCTGTT
>CAIXAQ010000299.1 GCA_903917425.1 uncultured Bacteroidales bacterium | reverse complement strand
TCGAATGAATGTTTGTAATAGTAGGTGAAGTCGATATCTATCCTGTTTTCAAACAGGCCGACATTTAAACCTCCTTCGTAGCCGTTGACAAACTGGGGTTTCAGCTCCGTGGGCGGAATTACTCCTGGCAAGGTGGATGCCTGTTGGCCTCCGAACAAACTGGTAGTGTAATAGAAATTCTTTTTGTACGGTTCGGGACTGTTGGCTGTTTGAGCAATACCGCCTCTGATTTTCAGAAAATACAACCAGGGCATTTTTTCGTGCATTTTAAATGCTTCAGTAGCAATAAAACTGACAGATACCGAAGGATAGAAATATGAATTATTGTTGTCGGGCAAGGTGGATGACCAATCGTTCCTCCCGGTCAGTTCCATGAAAAGATATTTGCTATACGAGAGGTTCAGAAATGAAAATGCCGAGTTGGTGCGCTGTGTAAGGATAGTTTCACCCGGAACCATGGATGAGGCTGTATTACCGGGATCAACCAATATTTGATTGCCTTCTGCATCGGTAGTATAAGTGGGCTCAGTATAATTAAAGAAAGTGTACATATTCGGATAATACCAGATGCCTGAATGTCCCGAGATTCCATACGAATCATAATTCCATCGGCTTGCACCAGCCGTAAACCGGGCATCAAATTTAGAACCGAAAAGGCCTTCTTTATTGGCGGCCAGGAAGAATTCGAGGTTATCCATGGTGGTTTTCGACAAACTATTGCTGTATCCGCCTTCCATCAAGCCAATATAATCAATGGGTTTGTTTTTCGATTCAAATTGTTCCACAGAGAAATCGCGTCCGGCTCTTCCGGTTGCCGTAAGCCAGGGAGTGACATCGCAGATCAGTGCAACTGACCCGGTGTATTTATCGCGATTCTGCCAGGTATTGTTGTTGTAATAATTCCACCACAGATTTTTATCAACGTACATGAAGGGGTAGCCGTCAAGGGGGTTTTGCGAACCGTCAGCCAGCTGGTAATTTTGCTTATCGATTCCCTTATAGCTGCGGGGCCATGAGTACAGGAATCCTTTGCTGAACGAATTCGCGTCTTCGCCCAGCATAGGGCTGTTTAAACGGTTAAAACTCACATAAGTGAGAGCCGCATCGGCCCTGAGTTTATCCGAAATTTTAATATTAGTTCCAACATTTATAGTGTTGCGGGTTGAATTGCTGTTATCGACAACAGGGGATTGATCCTGTTGCGAAAAAGACAAACGCAGCGTTCCTTTATCAGTTCCTCCCTGCACGGAAATGTTATGTGTCTGGGAGACTCCGTCCTGGAAAGCCATTTTAAAATTATCGGGCTGAGGCGAATAGTCACGCATTTCGCCATCCCACCATTTTACCATTTCGCCCTTCATTTCCGGTCCCCACGATACTGCCGAGCCGTAATACCCGAATTGCTCCGATGTACTTGATGTTTCACCGGCCTGGTTGAGAATTAGCTTGTCATTTCCATAAATGCCGGGGTATAAGAGCGTTCCTTCGCCGTCAACAGGGAAACCAGGCTCACTTAAAGTAACTGGCCCTCCTGCTCCGTACTTGTTTTGAACTTCCCGGTAACGGTAAGGATGGCTGATTTTATAGTTGTAATTATAGGTGATGCCGATGCCGTTTTGTTTTTTACCACGCTTGGTAGTAATCAGAATTACACCGTTTGCCCCGCGCTCGCCATACAAAGCAGAAGCCGCCCCACCTTTAAGCACTGTATAATCCTCAATATCAAATGAATTCAGATCGGAAATTCCATTTCCCCAATCCACACCACGACCCACATTATCCAAACCGGAAATATTGTCCATAGGAACATTATCCACAACAATCAGCGGCTGGTTATTTTTGGCGAGGTTGTTATTACCCCTGATTACAATTCGTGTCGAACCACCTTCGACCCCATCGCCCTCCGAAACAGCCACACCGGCCGACCTGCCGGCCAGAGCGCTGATCACGTTAGGTGCGTTGGCGCGGGTAATTTCTTTTGTGTCCATTTTTTCGGACGAATAACCGATTTCTCTTTTTTCCCTTTTAACGCCCAAAGCAGTAACAACAAATTCCTGCAATTTTTGCGCTTCCGGTATCATCACTGCATCAATTATTTGTTGCCCTCCAACCAGAATTTCAACCGGCGTATATCCTATAAAACTAAAAACGATGACTGATGTTGAAGAAACACCCGAAAGCTTGTATTTTCCATCATTTGAAGTAGTTGTACCCTGGAGGGTTCCTTTCACAACTACGGTAACTCCGGGTAAGGTGAAGCCATCATCCTGCGAAGTAACCGTACCCGTAATTGTTCGGTTTTGGGCAAAAACTACAGACGTAAAAACCAGGAAAAGACATATCAGTACAAGTACTTTCTTCATTTTGAAGTTTTTTATGTGGTTTGGCAACCTTATTGTCATTAGTATTAACAGCAAGCGGCACATTTTAATATTAAAAGATCACCCGGACTATAGTGTTGACCGGTACTTTAATATATTATTGTATAAGTTGCCCCTACAAAAATAGGAATTTAATCAAGCCTTGGCGGAAAATGTTAAAATTTATTAAAAATAGAATTTGTGCTTCCTGATCTTTATTCTTGATTCCAACCCGCTTTCAGGCAAATCAGATCAAACTGTCTTTTCAGAAATGAATTATCCG
>CAIXAQ010000298.1 GCA_903917425.1 uncultured Bacteroidales bacterium | reverse complement strand
GGTCGTTTTTTTGTATTGAAATACCGGCTTTAAATAATCTCTAAAATCATATCATAATTGTTTCCGTAATACTCAAATTCACCTAAAGTGGTGAAACTATTCTTTCTGTAAAAACTTACAGCCTTGTGGTTATCCGACTGAACACCACCCCATAAAATAATTCTTTTTATCCCAACTGAATGAAGATTGGAAAGTACAAACTGGAATAAACCGTTTCCGACACCCTGACTTTGCCATGCATCGGCAACGGAAGGGGCAAAGGTGCAGTCTGTTTTTGAATCCAAAGTCAATCCATAGGATCGCAATCGCGAACTGTCATGTTCAAGAAATCCTTGTTTTACTATCGAGTAGGCTATTATTTCGGCGGTTTCAGTATCCAGAGCAATAAAGCCCATGTAATTATCAGGCTTACGGAATATGTCGGCTATAGAATTTGTATCGAACCCATGCGGCCCGAATCTCTTTGCAGTTTCAGCACTCAGTTTAAATAAATAGTCGGACAACTTTTCAAAGTCGGCAGATCCGAGTTTTCGCAATAAAATCTGCCGTTTGTTTTTTGCTTGAATGATCATGGGAAACAAACTGTCCTTTAAGCCATTTTCACCTCTTTAAAACTTACCAGCTTGCCGGCTTGCATGTCCCATAATTTCAGGTGTACACATCTGAAACCTTTCAGGAAAGGGATAGGTTTAATGCTGCTGAAAAGTTCGTTTTCGCGATGGCATTTTTCGAGGCGGTAATTCGGAATTTTTGAACTCAGGTGATGCACGTGGTGAAACCCAATATTACCCGAAAACCATTGAAGTACGGCCGGTAGTTTGTAATACGAACTTCCATACAACGCCACCGTTTTGAAATCCCAATCCTCACTCTTATACCAATGAGTTCCATCAAACTGGTGTTGCAGGTAAAAAAGATATACTCCCCCGATGGAAGCAAAATACATCAGCGGAAGTTGTATCAGCAGGTAGGCTTTCCAGCCGATGGTCAGGCAAAGAGTGGTTGCTATTACGGCAATACCAGCATTGTTGGCATAAACGCTGATTTTCTCCTTCCGGGAAAAGCTTTTCCGGGTAAACCGGTTTCCAACCAGGAAAAGCAAAGCCGCTCCAAGCCCGAACATGATAAAGGCATTGCGAAAAATCCGGTAACCCAATTGCTTTCTTTTGGGGAGAGCCAGATATTCGTCAACGGTGAGTGTCCACACATCGCCTAAGCCGCGTTTATCGAGGTTTCCAACCGTCTGATGGTGGATCAGATGCGCATGATGCCAGCGGCGGTAGGGTGTAAAAGCCAACACTCCAAGTATGTAGCCAACTGCTTCGCTTAAACGTTTTGAATTAAAAAAAGAACCATGGCCACAGTCGTGGAAAATAATAAACAGCCTTACCAGGAACCCCGCCGAAAGCAAGATTAATGGCAGCGTAATCCAATAACGGTATGACAGGCTGATCACCATCAGAACCCACAAAATCACGTAAGGCACAAATGTGTTTATGATCTGCCACCAGCTATGCAATTTGTCGCCGTTACGGTAAGGTGCAATAATTTTCACCCATCGCTCCTCCGTATTTTTATTTGTTTTATTCTCGCCCGACATTTTAAAATTCAATTAATTGTGATGATTTTTAGTGTTTAATACTAAACAATTCACCCTGATTTTTGTTTGTATTTTTTCACGTAAATATCTGACTTTTTTTGATTTTAAACTTGTTCTGCTCCGCCATTTTTCAGAAAACAGTATCCTGCAAACTTAATCTGTTGAAGCGAATTTCGGGATGGGTCGATTTTCGGTATAGCATGTATTTCCGAATGAAAAACAAGGTGTACTCCGATGAAGGATTTGTCTTTCACCGATTTACAATGCATGGCAATACTAAATGCCAATAGTACTAGAGCTGTAATAATCGTAACTGCAACAACAAATTGCCTGCAATTTGCCGGCTTAATAAAGGAAACCAGGCTATGAACCGGATACCTGCATATAGAAATAACTTCTTCAATATTATGAAATACTAAAGCAACAATTAGAGCTGTAAACACCGTTCGTGCTGAGAATTGCCAAGTCATCACTAAAGAATTATCGTTGGTTGATTGGTATTCAAATTTATAAATTTCTCAGTTAGAAAATCGAATCGTCTCATTTTATACTTTTGTCGGACCAAATAATACCGCATTCTTATGAAAATGATTCTTTTTTCTCTTTTCCTGCTTTTTTCATCACTGCAGTCATTTGCTTCGTTTGACGAATGGTTCACAAATAAAACCCTGAGAGTCGATTACTACCACTCCGGAAACAATGCAACAGAGTTCTATTCGATCGACAACCTGAAGTCCGAACCTTATTGGGGCGGATCGCACACAACGCTGGTCGATACATTGAACTACGGAGAATATTACTTCAAAGTTTTTGATGTGGTAAGCAATAAGCTAATTTACAGCCGCGGATATTGTTCCTTGTTTGATGAGTGGCAGTTTACTGACGAAGCCAAACGCACTACCCGCACATTCAGCGAAACAGTGGTAATGCCTTTTCCTAAAAAGGATGTCCGCATAAAATTTTACAGCCGCAATTTCGAAGGCATTTATGTTAAAATGTTTGAATATACCGTTGACGTAAAGAGTTATTTTATCTCGGAAGAAAAACCGGTGGGTTACCCTGTCTATGATGCCCTGATATCCGGCGATCCTTCGGTAAAAGTTGATATTCTGATCTTACCCGAAGGCTATACCACAGCCGAAATGGACAAATTTAAATCGGACTGCGACAAGTTTACATCAGGTCTTTTCACCTTTGAACCCTATACCCAAAACCGCGATAAATTCAATATCCGCGCTGTAATGGCACCTTCGGCAGAGAGCGGCACCGATATTCCCGGCGATAAAATCTGGATCAATACCCTGCTGAACAGTTCCTTTTATACATTCGACTCGGAGCGATACCTCATGACAACCGATAATAAAGCTGTGCGAAACCTGGCTTCCAATGCGCCTTACGACCAGATTTACATACTGGTGAACAGCTCAAAATATGGGGGCGGATCCATTTATAACTATTACAGCACTTCGGTGAACAGCAATGCCTCATCAGCCAAAATTTTTGTGCATGAGTTCGGACATGGCTTTGCCGCTTTGGGAGACGAATACGACGATGGTTCTACAGCCTTTAACGAAATGTATCCGCTAAACCTCGAGCCATGGGAACCCAATATCACAACTTTAACCAAATTCGAAACAAAGTGGAAAGGAATGCTAACGGCGGATACACCCGTTCCTACCCCGGTTGAAAACGGTTCGGGCATGAAATTAGGGGTTTATGAAGGGGCAGGATATGTGACCAAAGGACTCTATCGCCCTACTCCTGATTGCATGATGCGTTCATTCAAAGTCGATAAATTTTGCCCGGTCTGTTCGAAGGCTATTTTAAAAATGATCGACATTTACACAAAATAAATACCACCACAAATATCAATTACTCCTACCTTTTCTGTTTTAAATCAGGCTTCCTTATATATATTCTAAATTGCAATAAAACACCGGGGCGTCATTCGGAAATGAGTGAAAATTAAGTAATTTTGCCGCCTTAAAAGATTGAATTTTATATTCTTTTACGTGTTATCCCATTAACAACACTTAATACAGGAGGGCATATGGCCATTACAAAATTAGAACAGATGTTTGATTTGCTGAAAAGCAAACCTAAAAAACGTATTTCAGTCGCTTTCGCGAACGACCCACATACTATCGAAGCAGTTTATGCCGCAGTCGAAAAGGGAATAGTTGATGCTACCCTTACCGGTAACGAAGCTTTCATAAAGGAAATTTGCGCCGAGCACCATATGGATGCCTCCAAATTTGAAATCCTGAACGAGCCAAATGAATTAAAAGCAGCTACCCTGGCAGTTAAACTTATCAACGACGGCAAAGCCGGCCTGCTTATGAAAGGTTCGCTCAGTACCGACAAGTACATGCGTGCTATTCTTAACAAAACTACAGGAATTACAAATGAAGGAGCTGTGCTGTCGCATATTACAGTTATGGAGTTTCCTTCGTATCATAAACTTCTCACTATTGCCGATGTTGCCATTATACCTCAGCCTGATCTGAAACAAAAAATAAAAATGGTCGGCTACCTGGTTGCTGTTGCAAAAGCCATAGGTGTTGAAAAGCCTAAAGTTGCAGCTATTGCTGCCACAGAGCAAATGCTTGCAGGCATGCCGGCTTGTGTTGATGGAGCCATACTTGCAAAAATGAGTGATCGCGGACAGATCCCCGGTTGTTTAGTGGATGGCCCGCTTTCGCTGGATGCCGCCATTGACATGGAATCGGTTCAGATTAAAAAAATCACCGGCCCGGTTGCAGGTGATGCCGACTGTCTTCTTTTCCCGAATATAGAATCAGGCAACGTGTTTTTTAAAGGTGGCACTAAATTAGCCGGTGCCGAATTAGCTGCCTATGTCGCAGGTGCGCGTGTTCCTTGTGTACTTACTTCGCGCGGCGATACTGCTCTTACCAAAACTTATTCCATCGCTCTTGCCGCTTTGATGGCTTAGTTTCGAAAGAAAGTACCTGTTTGAATGATTTTACACCGAAAAGGTTAATAGAGAATAGTTAATAGAAAATGGTATTGTAACTAAAGTTAAATTACTGCTGTTCTTACTCCCTATTAACCATTTTCCATTTTCCATTAACCATTAACTACCTGCTCCCAATATGGAAGAT
The DNA here is from genome assembly GCA_903917425.1 of uncultured Bacteroidales bacterium. Classification (GTDB taxonomy): domain Bacteria; phylum Bacteroidota; class Bacteroidia; order Bacteroidales; family UBA4417; genus UBA4417. The sequence continues at coordinate 4,757 of CAIXAQ010000298.1, read as the reverse complement.
TTCCGCATACTTGCAATCAATCCAGGTTCCACTTCAACAAAAATCGCGGTTTATCAGAACATGAACCCGATTTTTGTGAAAAATATCACGCATCCCAGTGAGGAACTCGCGCAGTTTGAGCATGTGGCCGATCAGTTTCACTTCCGCAAAGAAATCATTTACCGCGAACTTGAGGAAGCTGAAATTCAGCTCGATAAAATTCAGGCAGTGGTGGGCCGTGGCGGTATGCTTAAACCCATCTCATCTGGCGTTTACCTGGTAAACGATGCCATGAAACTGGATTTGATCGAACACCCTATAAAGGAACACGCCAGCAACCTCGGGGGCTTGATAGCTGATGATATTGCCCGTTCGTTGCCCAATGCCAAAGCTTATATTGCAGATCCTGTTGTGGTGGATGAACTGGACGAAATTGCGCGGGTGTCGGGGCACCCACTTTTCAAACGTATTTCAATTTTTCATGCACTTAACCAGAAGGCAATTGCCCGCCAGCATGCCAAAAGTATCATGAAACGGTATGAAGATATGAATCTGATCGTGGTTCATATGGGAGGTGGCATTACTGTCGGGGCACATTGTAAAGGTAGAGTTATTGATGTAAACCAGGGACTCGACGGAGAAGGACCTTTTTCTCCCGAACGCAGCGGCACTTTACCTACTGGCGACCTGGTGCGCTTTTGTTTCAGCGGGCAATACGAAGAAAAGGAAATAATAAAAATGGTTGTTGGCAATGGCGGAATAGTTGCTCACCTGGGTACAAACAGTGCCTACGAAGCCGAACAGCGGGCTCAGAATGGCGACGAAAAGGCCCGATTTATCCTCGAAGCCCTGGCTTACCAGGTCGCAAAAAGCATAGGGTCAATGGTTCCTGTGCTCAAAGGCGAAGTGGATGCCATTTTACTCACCGGTGGCGTGGCTCATAGCAAATGGATTACAAACCTTATTATCGAGAGAGTCTATAAGTTCGCCCCCGTTTATATTTATCCCGGCGAAGACGAAATGCGTGCGCTTGCTTTCAATGGACTGATGGTTCTGAAAGGGGAAGTGGACGTGAAGGAGTATGTTTAAGATTAGTTTATAGAAAATAGTAAATGGAAAATGGTTTATGGAAAATGGTGGAGGAAATAGTTATTCGTTGATCGGAAATCGAAAATAGTGAAGGTTGAATAGAAAATGGTGAATGGAAAATGGAAAATGGTGTAATAAACTATCTTCCATTTATGGCTAATACCACTGGAAGAGACCATTTTCTATTTTCCATTAACTATTAACTATTTACTCCCTCCGAAACCAGCTTCCCAATAACAACAGGGAAATGCTCATATTCCAACTCATGGATTTTCGCGGCAAGCGTTTCAGCAGTATCTTCTCTGCTTAGCTTGCATTTCGACTGGAAGAGGATGTCTCCTTTATCATACTGCTCATTCACATAATGAATAGTAATGCCGCTTTGTTCTTCGCCGGCTTCAATTACGGCCTGGTGAACCTTCATGCCAAACATTCCTCTTCCTCCATATCCAGGTAAAAGCGCAGGATGAATATTAACAATTCTTTGAGGAAAGGCTTTTAAAATATAGACAGGTACAAGCCACAAAAAACCCGCCAGTACTATCCAATCCACACCTCTGCTTTTTAAATCATCCAGAATAACTGTTTGGTTATAAAAGGTATCCCTGTCAAACAATACGGAAGGAATCCCTAGACTTCGTGCCCGTTCCATCACATAAGCCTCCGGCTTATTGCAATAAACAGCCGATATCTCCACAGAACTGCTTCCTGAAAAATATTCGGCAATCCGTTGTGCATTACTGCCACTGCCTGAAGCAAATATCGCTATGCGTGAAGTTGATTTCATTTATTTTCGTGTACTGATACAACCTTGGTTTTCAGTAATCGCATCGTAAAATAACAAATTTTTTATGACATCAGGGCTCTCAATCTGCAAAAATATCCGATGGAAAATAATTTCAAGACTGGAAAACGAAAAGAATATGATATTCGAAAATGCGCATATGTTTTATTTATAACACTTTAACTAAGTCAACTTTAAAATAATTGCAGTTGTTATTGTTTTATCGGCTAAATTGTTATTTCTTTGCAGACTAAAAACCAATTAAAGCGTACAACAATGTCCGACATTGCAACAAGAGTAAAAGCTATCATCGTTGATAAGCTGGGAGTAGATGAAAAAGAAGTAAACCCTGCAGCAAGCTTCACCAACGATCTGGGTGCCGATTCACTGGACACCGTTGAACTGATCATGGAATTCGAAAAAGAATTCAACATTGCTATTCCTGACGATCAGGCTGAAAAAATCAGTACAGTAGGTGATGCTATCACTTACCTCGAAAGCAACGCAAAATAAGTAAAATTCATTCGATGAAGTTAAGGCGAGTAGTAGTTACCGGCCTTGGCGCACTGACTCCATTAGGCAATACAGCTCCGGATTTCTGGAGAGGCTTGGTTAATGGGGTTAGTGGTGCTGGCCCCATCACACGTTTTGATGTCAGTAAATTCAAAACGAAGTTTGCGTGCGAACTTAAAGATTTCGACCCAACCAACTTCTTCGATCGCAAAGAGGTTCGGAAATTCGATCCTTTCACTCTTTACGGCATGGTTTGTGCCGACGAAGCGGTGCTGGATTCGGGACTGATTTCTGACACATTGGATTTTGACCGCGTCGGCGTTATCTGGGCATCGGGAATTGGTGGTATGACTACCATTTTCGACGAGATTACCGCATTTGCGTCGGGTGATGGCACTCCCCGCTTCAGTCCACTCATGATCCCTAAAATGATTGCCGATATCCCTGCAGGTCAGATCTCTATCCGCTACGGGTTCAGAGGTCCTAACTTCGCAACTGTTTCGGCATGCGCTTCTTCGGCCAATGCTTTAATAGATGCTTTTAACTATATCAGGCTTGGTATGGCTGATGCATTTGTAACGGGAGGTTCCGAAGCAGCCATCAATGTTATGGGCGTCGGGGCTTTTAATGCCATGCATGCACTTTCTACCCGCAACGACGACCCGGCAACGGCTTCGCGTCCTTTCGACAAGGATCGTGATGGTTTTGTTATGGGCGAAGGTGGTGGAGCCATGATATTTGAAGATTTGGAACATGCCCTCGCAAGAGGAGCCAAAATATATGCGGAAGTTGCAGGAGCCGGTATGAGTGCCGATGCACATCATATTGTTGCACCGCATCCTGAAGGACTGGGCGCTCTTAATGCCATGCGTTCCGCATTGCGCGATGCAGGCATGACGGTAAATGATATTGATCATGTTAATACACACGGCACATCTACGCCTCTTGGCGATATTGCCGAAACCACCGCTTTAGGAAGACTGTTTGGTGATCATTCATCAAAGGTATATGTCAATTCAACCAAATCGATGACAGGTCACTTGTTAGGTGCTGCCGGCGTGGTTGAAGCAATGGCATCTATTTTTGCCATTCAGAACAATATAATTCCTCCAACGATCAACCATTTTACTGATGACTTAGAAGTGGATCAAACTCTGAGTTATGTATTTAACAAGGCATTGCCCACCACCGTTAATACAGCTTTAAGCAACACTTTCGGTTTCGGTGGCCACAACGCTACTCTTATTTTTAAGAAATTTGTTCAGTAATTTTGACTTTCGACGTCATTAAGCCTATCAGGGTTTTTCTCTCTGAAGACAAACAGCTTTTCGTAGCATTAAAAAATATTTTCGGGTATTATCCCGGGAATATTTTTTTGTATAAACTGGCATTCCGTCACAAATCGCAGGCAATTGAACTGAATAACGGCAGCCGCATCAGCAACGAAAGGCTTGAATACCTAGGCGATGCTATTCTCAGCGCTATTGTTGCCGACCATCTTTTTAAAATGTTTCCTTATAAAGACGAAGGATTTCTGACCGAAATGCGCTCGCGTATTGTCAGCCGGGTGCAGTTGAACAAACTATCGCAGAAACTGGGTATTGATACGCTGATTAATGCCAGCACCGATAATAATAATGTGTACAGGTCGATGAAGGGCGATGCCTTCGAAGCGCTGATAGGTGCCATCTACCTAGATAAAGGCTACAATTTTACCAGGCAGGTAATTATCGAAAAAATAATTAAACAACATTTCGACCTGCAGGATCTCGAAAATAACAATACCAACTACAAAAGCCGCATCATCGAATGGTCGCAGCGTGAAAAACGTGCGGTCGAATTTGTGATTGTAAACGAAGTGGGGCATGGATACAACAAGCAATATGTGGTTGATGTGCTGGTTGATAAAGTTTCGCTTGGTAAAGGTCGCGATTACTCGATAAAGGGTGCCGAGCAGGATGCTGCTATGAAAGCTTTGCTGCAGATTGACGGAGAGAAGTTATAAACCAGGCTATTTATTTTTTTCGATACGCTGTAAAATTTCTAAAAAATTGGATATTTGTACAGGGAATTCGGATCTGAAATAGGGTTTAAATTCATTAAACATAGTTTAGTGATCGGAAATGCTTTAAACGCTTCTGTATGTAAGATTTTTTGTAACTATTCAGCCCCTGATTAAATAAAGTTTAGTTGCATAAATGCCACAGATTCACAGATCTAATTAAATTTTTTCAACTGCCAAAGGCAGTTAGAAAAAATGAATCAGTGAAATTATTGCGTTCTAAAGCCTAATACTCATAGCTAATGATCTGTGAATCTGTGGCTTAAAAGGGGTGAATAGTTGCACAAAAGCTAGTTAACGGCAATCAATAATCTAAATATCAGTAAATTG